>JBNJFT010000056.1:0-14288 GCA_051747065.1 Bacteroidota bacterium
TGGGGGTATTCTTCTCTTCATGTGAAAAGGATGACATGAATGAAGAGGAGTTAATGGAGAAAATTCAGGAAACCGATTTTAATATAAGTGTATATGACAGAACTGATATGCCCATTGGTGGAGCGCAGGTTAAATTAACCAATAATGGAGAAGTGTTAACTGCTGAAACAGATTCTTCAGGAGTAGCTTCTTTTACTGACGTTTCGGTAGGTGAGGCCAAATTAATTATTACCCAGGAAGGATATTTCGAGTACGATGAGCAAATTACCGTTGAGACAAGCGGACGTGAAGCTTCGGCGAATCATACTGCTTTTTTGTATTCAGAAGATGAGGCTGCCCGGATTGCTGGAAATGTAAAACTGCAAACCGATTTAACTACGGATTCAGCAGAGCATCCTGAAGGGGTTACAATTACTGCTTTTGACGATAATGATACCCCTATTGCTAAAACTAAAACTAAAGCAAATGGAGATTTTGAGCTATTGATACCTACTGATGCTTCAGGTAGATATGTATGGATAAAATTTCCGGATTTGGAATATGACCAGACAATTGCGGTCCGTGAGAACGATACAGTTGTTAAGAAAACCGCAGTCGGTACGGTTTTCAAACCCTACCCAAAGTATGGTGAAACAGATAAAGTGGAGAGTACCAGCAATATTAAAGCCGAAATTGATCCTCCTAATAATTTGGACGAAACTTCTTATAGCCGACAGGCTTATATCAAGTCATTAACTGTAGAATCCGGTTTAGTAACCGATGTTGAAATTGGATATCCTGGAAGAGGTTATGCAGATTGGGGTACTCATGATATATATATTACCTCAGGAACTCTACCTGAAGCTAATATTACTGTTGAGGGTACTAATGATACTAACCCCTATTACTACCCACTGAATCCAGGTACAGTTCAAATAAATGATCCAGGTGCTAACTACCCTGAACACGAGCCAAATCAAAACGTTTATACTCAGCCACCGAAAGGTTTTATATGGGATGATGGAGCGTGGTTTAAATGGGCCAGGCTTAATAATACTGAATTGGTGACAGCAGGGGACATATATCGAATTGATGCTAATTATGGAACAGGAACTGATAGGGGAAATATTCAGTAAAAAGATTAGCTAAACGAAACTAATTACTTTAACTGAATGGGCTGTCTAAATTTTTTTAGACAGCCCATTTTTTGGACAGTTTCAGAAGTAACTTTTACTGTACCCCCTGGTTCAGCTAAATGATGTACGTGGAGCTCTGCGGTATTTGTAATTCCGCCGTTCTTGCTGATGCTTTTTACGTATCGGATCTATTAGAGCTTATCTGGGTTTTCAGCGACTGACGTAATTTTCATCTTTCTCGTTTAAGAGTTCCGATCTTTCCGTTAAAGTCGGAATTTATACTTTTCATTTTCTTTTTCAACAGCCGAATATTCAATAGCTCACTCAAAAGATCGGAACTCAATTCAGCAAAATGATGTACATGAAGCTTAGCAGAATTTGTAATTCCGCCACTCCGGGAATATATTATTTTGGCTCTCAGCCTCAAATCCAATATAATAACCGCTAAATTTTACTGTTTCTTATCTCTGCAAAGCCTAAATCCAACATCTTCTTTGCTATAGCCGGGAAGAATTTTATTTCTTGCTGATACTCTGCATTTATTAGCTTCATCCTTGTAGCTTCCACCACGTATTACACGATGATTGCTGTAATCAGGGCCGGCAGGGTTGTTAAAAGGGCTTTCTTCATAATAGTTTTGCTGGTACCAATCATTGCAATATTCCCATACATTTCCACTCATATCATATAATCCTAATGCATTAGGAGCTTTTTGGCCAACCGGTAAAGTTCCTTTCCGGTATTTGAATTTTTCTGAGTTTTCAGAAGTATAATAATTCTGTTTAAACCACCCGGCTGTTTTTAAAGTATCGCTGCCACTGTATATGTACCTGTTTTCTGTGTTGCCGCTCCTTGCTGCATATTCCCATTCTGCTTCAGTGGGTAACCGCCCATCTGCCCAGTGGCAGAATGCTTTCGCTCCATACCATGTTACTTCTATGACCGGATGGTTTTCTTTGTCTTTTTTCACGAGAAATTCTTTGTTGCGATAAATGATATCACAGTTATCGTCACCAATATCAATGTATTCGTAGCCATAATAACTTCCTCCCGGGTTTGCTTCTATATCATTTAAAAACTCACAAAATTGGGCATTTGTAATTTCATATTTGCTAAGCTGAAAGTCATTTACTTTAACCTGATGAACAGGTTTTTCGTCTTCTTTGCATTGATATTGTTTGCTGGTGCATCCCATTTTGAAGGTTCCTCCTTCTATGGTTATCATTTCAAGAGACATTTTTTGTTGGGCAAAACCTGTACTTATTGTAAATGATAGAAATATGATAAGGAGCGTTTTATACATAAATTATTTGTTTCTGGGTTAATTTGCAACAAATATATAAATATTGAACAGGAGAATGGGCATTCTTTATCAGAGGAAAAAGGGTATTAATCAAAAATTCATATTGGGTGGTTATTTCTGAATTTTCTCCTTTAGAATCTAATTTCTTAAGCTTTAGCAAAAAAAGAAGGCAGAAAATTTTTCTGCCTTCCCGAATATCTCACCAAATTTTTTAAGCTTCAATAATTTCCTTGTATTTTGAAGCACTTAGAAGGTCATCAATTTCAGACTTATCTGAAAGTTTAACTTTTATGAGCCAGCCTTCACCATAAGGGTCTTTGTTAACAATCTCCGGGGAATCTTCAAGTTTTGAGTTTACTTCTACAACTTCCCCCGAAACAGGCATGAAAATGTCAGAAACTGTTTTTACAGCTTCCACAGTACCAAAAACTTCTTCTTTGTCAAGATTTTCGCCTTCAGTTTCAATTTCTACAAAGACAATGTCTCCCAATTCGCCTTGGGCATAGTCAGTGATACCTACAGTAACAGTATCTCCTTCAACTTTGATCCATTCGTGATCTTTCGTATACTTTAAATTTTCAGGGATGTTCATAGTATTAATTTTTTTTAGTAGAACTTAATCAGTTCAAAATTACAAATATTTTTTTCCCAAACCAATTTATTCTGCCAGAGTAAATCTTAAACTAAATCCAAAATTTGTATTGGAAGTAGGGAATGAGCGGGATATTTTTGGTTCATTCACATTCCTGTCATAAAACAATCTTACATTGAAGCGGTTGCTTAATGCATAATCTGCTGAAGCGCCGATTACTATATTTTTCTGTCCTGCAGTGGGCTGATGGTCAACTTCCTCGTCCAGTTTTCTGAGAATAGTTAAATTGTCTCTTATTTTAAGATTCCCTTTAACATTGAGGTCGTTTTCCATTGATTCATCATTGTCACCGAAATTTACGATCAGGTTGAAGTCTTCAAAACGGTAACCCAGACTAAATGAGTATTGTTCGCTTAAGGTTTCTGTGATCTGTAGATTAGAAAAGCTCAGGCCGATTTTTCTGGATTTTGATAATTGAAAACGTGAGGTAATGTTATTTTTCCATGTTACATCAAGGTTGATTAGTGGATTAAACTGTTCATTGATTGATACGGAGTTGATTTCCTGTTCCGGGATAAAATTTCCAAGATCATCAATTTCACCAAAATCCGGATTGAACAAAAACGAACCTACATTATACGTTGATTTGTATGAGTGGCTGATGTTAACCGTTTTAGCCACATTTTCAATAAATCCTATATTGGAGAGGCTTGTGATGTTTACTCGCCAGTTTGGAAAAGGAAAATCAGGAAATCTGTTTAGCGGAGCGTCGGCTTTGCTGTAGCTACCATAAGCCGATAAAAAGGAAGGAATTAAAACTTGCTGGCTGCTGGGTCCGTAACCATCGCTATAACCTGTTCCTGTTGATGGATTATAGTTGCTTTCTTCTTTGATTCTTTCTCTGCCCAGTCTTGATGAAATCTCTCTCCTGTTTGTTTTAAAGTTTTCAAAAGCATCCGAATGATAGTCGTTTTCACTGTTTATGTCTTCAAAAGCTGTTTCAATGGATAAGAAACTCATTGAAAAGTTTCCCTGGCGTTGTATATTTTTATCAGGGCGCTGCGGATTTGAGCGATCATAAAATATTCGTTCGTTTTCGGAAAAAGTTCTTGTTCCTGAAACATTAATTTTTACGCCTTTAAATGGTTCAAAAGAGGCTCTTGCATTTATGTTCAGATTTTCGGTCATGAGATAGGGTTGGTTAAGCATGGTGTCCCTCGTTAACCATTGGTTTTCAAAGGCTTTATCACCGAAATTTTCATCTTGTAAGCCCAGAATAAAAGGAATTCCGGGAGCAAGAGTGTTGTTGGTTTCTGTCATCCCCATATATTCACTGGTTGGCAAAAATCCCGGCATTTCAGACCCCTGAGTTTGGGAAACAGACAGGGAAACATTTTTCACCCCCATTGCCACTCTGGCAAGGTTTTCGGCTACGATTATCAGTGGATTCTCTTTTTCTTCAATTTTTCCGTCTATTTTGACTGTGGCATTTTCTAAGTCTTTCATTATTTTTACCCGGGCAGTTCTTTTGCCTTTTGTTTCTGTTCTTGCATTTACCCTTTTGCCTTTATCATCAAATACTTTTACTGTTATATCTTCGGTCATTAAATCGTGCTTGATATCTTTAGGAGTATCTCGCTTTAACACCACCCCCTCTTCTTCATACTCTACTGTCTTATAGGTTTCTTTATTATCTCTTCCCCCGCGGTATTTTTGGTTGATTTTTTTGAGAAAACCGACTTTATTGTATAAAGTAGTAAGGTTGAATTGACTGTTAATTTGTTTTGTATTGGAATTTCGAATTGTATTTCCAAGATTTATTGAGTCTTCTTCCTGATCCAATAATGGTCCGGCATCCCAGTTGTATGTTCCATTGTATTTTGTTGAAATATTTATCCAATCGGCCAGGGGCAATTTGTTTATGGGCACGCGATAGGATGCATCGAATTTGTGATTATATTGAGTGTTTCTTCCAAATTCCTGGATATTTGTCCAAACTGAGTCTTTCCAGTTTTCATATACTCCTGGTGCTTCATCTTTGTTAACTCTTCCTCTGGGTTCATCAATACGTGCACGGTTTGTTGCATTAAAATTTAATTTTAGTGATTTTGTCAAGTCATACTGCAGGTTGTAAACTCTGTTCCAGATGAAGTTTTTATCGAAGTTTGGCGAATATTCAAAGTTCGGGTTATTAATGTTCCGGTTTTTTATTTCATTATAATGCCTTTGAACATCTGTTTTAAATGAAAATGAAGATGGATAAAGATTAAAATTGAAATCTTTTATGAGTCTGAAAATGTCGCTGTTAAAAATTCCTCCCAGGTTACTGAACGGAGTTATGTTTTTGGGGTTTGTGCTGTAGTTATAGATTAGTCCTCCCTTAAAATCTTTCACAAGGTTGAATTCCGTATTGGTATTCCGCATGAAAGTTTCGTTATAAGAATAATTAAATGAGAAGTTTGAGATGTCATATATTTTTGGTTGCTGCTGTTTTTTGGGAGCTATCTTGACATTTGTAAAGTTCAGATTTTTTCTTTGGGTGTAATCTTCTGCAAGGTTTCTAAGCCGATTGCGTTCACTATCGCTTTCTTTTGAGTTCAGTGCATCTTCCAGTTTTACGTCCGGGTCAAGAGGATTGTATTGTGGTGTAATGTTTCTTTCTGAATATCCTACATACATTGGTATTTCAACACCCAGGTCTTCATCGAAAAATTTACCGAGATTAATATTAGAAGAAAGATCATATTGTTTGAGGGTTTCTTTACTTCGCTCATTTACTTTTTCGCTAATACCCCCGAAACCAGGAGTGCTCATGTTTCCCGAAACATTAACAGTTGCAAGGTCTGCCATTTGGGTTGATACTCTTCCACGTGCTGCCCAACCGCCTTCTTCTCTGAAATCAGAAAGCCGCAATTCATTAAACCAAATTTCGCCTGATTTAAGCATTCCATCATCGTTTCGGGTTAAGTTGTTTTTTTGAGCATCGGGGTTACGGACACCAATCATTACCGTTCTTACATCGCTTAGGTTTGGATTCCCACGAACACTTATTCTGGCATTTTCTTTAATAACACTATATACATCCTGAGTTGACAGATCGTTATTGTCTCTGCTGACTGCCTGGTTTCTTTCCAGTTTTACATCTGGCAGATCGTCTAATTTAATAACCATATTATTTTTCCAAACCTTTTCTCTGTCGCCTTCGCTATTATTGTCATAATTGCCTGGAGGTGTAACTTCAAGGGGAATTTCATATTCATAATAATTGTCGCGGTAATCTGTACCTAATCTGACAAATGCTCTCAGATCGCCATCCTCAAGATTTTCATCTTCAAGTGCTTCAGCATGAACGAACATTTTAATTTTTTTATATTGACGAATGTCCATGTTTACATTTTTGAAAGCTGCTCTGGCATCACCATCTTCAAGCTCATTGATTTTGTGGACAAGGGCTTGTTCATTTAATTCTCGTAATTGTGGATTAGTAGGGTCAATAACTCGATCTATTCCTGGCGGCAATACATAGTTTACCGGTGTTTTATTAGCGTTTTCTTCGATGTTTACGGTTGACATACTCATGTTTCCCTCGTTATACTCAGGAGAAGAAAGATTTTCACTTGCTTCGTTTAATGCTTTTGTATACCTTCTCCATTCTCCACGCAAGAGGTTCAATTTTGCAAATCTCAATATCACTGAATCCTGAAATCCCCGCAAAAACATTCTCATGAAACGAATTGAGTTAAAGTCTCTTATAGATCCAACTTTTTTATCAGGATCCCGGATTGGTATTTTAAATTGATACCAGGATACTTCTGCATCTTCTCCATTTGGAAATTCTATATCATTCACAGTGATTTTATCTGTTATGTAATTTTTGCCAACCTCCATTTCCCTGGGATCCAGCTTCACTTTATACTGATAGTAATTTTCCGCTTCGTCAAGTGTATTGTCGCTATTAATATCTTCAACATCCGGATTGGCTTTTCCTGTGGTTGGATATGACTCCTCTGATTGTTCGTCAGTTGGAGAATTCCCTTCAAGGCCATTATATTGCTTGTATCTTTCAATGATGCCAAGTTTCTCGTCATCATAATCACTTCCCCGGTAATAATGGAAATCGTCATTTGAGACATCAATTTCTTCGGGGTCTCCTTCATACTTGTCCTGAAATACTTCTTCATCCAGGTTCTGCTGAAGCGAATCAAGTAATTGAAAACCATCCCGGTTAAAAAATGATACTTCGTCTTCATTACTTAATCCATCAAGTCCAACATCCTGATACTCTCTTGTTTCAGGATCGTTGTCAAATGCATTGACAAGTGACTGTGTCAGTGGAACTCTCCCCCATGTTGTAGTGTCAACCATGTCCACATCTTCTGTTGTTGGGAGCCCATTTTCAAAAGCTTTCCGTGAATCTTTAAGAATATCTTCGGAGATGTTACCAAGATTAAGGTATAAGTTTCCGCTATTGTTGCTGTTTGGATCATTTACAAAAGGGTCCATCAACCAAAATTCGATGTATTCAACGTTAGCTTCCTCAAAATCGGTTGTTGTGATATCCCGCATTATTCCTCCCCAACGACTTTCGGGGTTTTTAAGACTTTCATCTTTGTTTATTCCACTTGAATAAGCAGATCCCGTATTTTCATATTCATAGTTGTAGGGTCCTTTTTCATCCGGGAAAAAAGCCAGGTTAAGCACTTGTATGGGAGCCGGATAGTCGTTTGGATTGTCTTTGTTTGGAAAGAGTTCTTTCTCGTAAATTTCCCTGACGAAATGGCTGGAACGAAGGTCGGGGTTTCTTCTTAAATATTGTGGCATATTAGAATTATCTTCTCTCAGAAAAAGCGGATCTATGTGATACCATGCTAACTTGGCCCGGTTGAAATTGTATCTCAGATCGTTATTTAATGAAGCTTCCGGGAAAAGTTCGTTCTGTTTTTGTGGAGTACTTGCAAGAACCCACGCATTAGGTTTTTTTATGTCTATAGCTGTTTCACTTCCTTCAAAGTCATCGATATAAGCGTTCCCTTCTTCTTCTATTGCATCTGAGTGTCCGGGGATTAGGTGTGCAAATTCGCCATTTACAGTAATGTTTGATTTTTCTTTTGTGTCAAGAAAAGGTATCTTATCTACTAACCTGGTCAAATAAGGTGCTTCTTTCCTGTATGAGCCATCTAAACCCCAGATTGTATTGGATATGGGTTCGTCTCCGAAGCTTACTTTTTGTGTTAACGGCCTCTCTTTTAGGTGCATAACAGTGGCCCCCAAATTAAAATCTTCGGATACATTGTATTTGAAGTGAGAGCCAACAAGCGTTTTCTTTTGCATACTGTATGTTGATTGATTCTCCAGGGAAATCTGTATAGGCGTGTTGGATTCAAGGAGGCCTTCGTCCAGAATTTTAACACGGCCCAAATTGTAATCGACGGTGTAATGGACGTTTTCTTCAAGCTTTCTTCCATTAGCTGTCACCACAACAGAGCCTTTGGGAATATTCATTGCATCAAGTGGAATTTCCGATGAGGATGACGATTCGTATTCTCCCTTAAGTTTGAATTTGTTTTTATCTGCTGTTTGTCTTGCGGTGGTCAGGGTCGAATCATAGAGTTCTTCAAACGTATATTTATTTGCAATTTCCTCGTTATCGAATTGGTTTTTAAGATAATCACCAAAAGGTTGCAAGACGGGGAAAATTATTTTTCCATCTGAAGGATTAATCGTTATGCCCGGAATAAAATCAAACTGCCCGTCTGGCTGTGCATCCATCTGAGAATTAACATTGTCAAGATTTAACAGTTCGATTAACAATTTGTCTGCTACCGAACCTTGATTTTCCGGAATATAGTTGATTTCATTACCCGTTTTGTCATCCTGATAGAGAACGTTCATTCTGAAACCTTCTTTGTTAACCTCGTAGGCATCAATTGAATAGATATTCCTCATCATCAGGTGCCATATTGGGAATCGCGGAGTGAAGCTTGTTCCTTTTAACATCTTTACAAACAAACCATTTGGAGAGTCTATTCCATCATTTGAGAATTCTCCAACTTTATTGGTTTCGCCGGTAGTTGTTGTATATTCAAAAGCAACAGCCAGTACTTCATCATCCTGGAGTTGTGATTTTAATGAGATATACCCGAGTTCCCGGTTTAGTTCATACTGGTCGCTATTTAATTTCCTTGCATTCTCCAGCTTCACAAAATCTTCCCCTGAAGTGAAGCCTTCATTTCCCCATTGATTTTCAAGTATTGTTTTAGTTTTACTAATATCCCGAACATCAGGGAGGTTGGTAAGCTTCTCATATAGTTCGTTTGCTTCGTTTCGTGGATAACCTGATTTTATGGGTCCAACAACCTGGTCGCTTGCATGAATATGATCTGTCTCATTATTGATACTTCCTTCACCCAGGTCCATAAAAGAGATGATGTTTCTTGCATCTTCTACTTCACTTGATTTATTTGTAATCCAAACTTCCACCTTTGTTATTTCAATATTTGATCTTACAACAGGTAAATTCTGTAATGCCTTGTTGTAATTTTTTCTAAAATAATGAGAAAGGAAAAAGTGTCTGTTTGCATCATATTCATCGACATCGATGTCGAATTGATTTGTTTGAGCCCCTCCTTGTACGTTAATAGTCTTGCTTTGTCCTTTCTGTTGAGAGAAAACACTGGTTACTTCGAGATTCCCAAAGCGAAGTTTTGTTTTTAACCCAAATAGACTTTGACTTCCCGTAATCAATGAACCGGGTAAGGGTAAGTTCACATTTCCCGCTTCAACTTCCTGAAGAATTTCGTCTTCGTTACCTGAATATTCCAGTTTTGTTTCATTTTCGAAGTCAAATGTTGCTTCTGTATCGTAATTAATTCCTAGATCTATTTTGTCACCAATGCTTCCTGAAACATTCATCTGAATTTTTTCCTCAAAATCGAAGGTTGTGCTTTTTCTGAATTTCTCAGAAAGTTTGGGATCTTGTACTTCGTTAATATTCACTCCAAAGATTAACTCTGCAGATCCCTGGGGTACAATATCTATGACATTGCTGCCGAAAATCTTGTTGAATGCTTCTCCCCCAAGTTTTAAGGAAGGAATTAACCCGTCATCGCCCTCTGCTTCCATGCCTCCTGCTTTCTGTCGCCAGTAGTCGCGGGTCATTTGCTCGAATTTGTAATCCCAGTATTGGTCTCTGTTTAGATGAGAGGGAGGCCTGTAATCAAAATTTCCAATCCTTTTTCGATAAATATATTCGTCTGATTCACTATCATATTCAAACGAGGATTCTATGTTTTCC
This sequence comes from Bacteroidota bacterium, assembly GCA_051747065.1. Lineage (GTDB taxonomy): Bacteria > Bacteroidota > Bacteroidia > Bacteroidales > UBA12077 > JAGXLC01. Next base: position 10,305 of record JBNJFT010000056.1, read on the forward strand.
GGATCTTCCAGGAAAAGCGGAGACTGGTCTTGTTGTTCCCCAAAAGGAAAATCCCCTTCTCCTTCAAAGTTGTATGGTAAATCTATCGTGTCATTAGTTGTTGAAACAGGAGGAGAAAAATCTGAACCAAAAAAAGGAATGTGAGCTTTAGTGTTCATAGCAAAAGCCCACAAGATTAGTAGAAAGATGTATTTAAATATTTTGTGTTGTTTTATCTCCAAGGATTATTTCAGGGTTAGAGTTTTGATAGTGCCATTTTTATTATTTGTTCTACTTGCATACTTCCTTCCTTTTGCAATAATTCATCCAGGACTTTCTCAACTTTACTTTTGGTAAAACCTAAAGTTACTAAAGCAGATAACGCTTCTTCTTTAATTGTATTGTTTGCAGGAGTTGTAAATTCTTCCTCTATTTCAGTTTTGCTGAGTTTATCTTTGAGATCTACGATGATCCGCTGTGCTGATTTGGCACCTATTCCTTTGACTTTTTTCAGTGAATTCACCTGCTCATGTAAAATGGCATTTTTTATTTCCTCGGGGGTCATTGAAGATAGAATAACCCTTGCTGTGTTTGCACCAACTCCCGAAACTGAAAGCAAAAGCCTGAAAATTTCTCTTTCTGATAAAGAGGAAAACCCATATAAATGGAATGAGTCTTCCCGGATTATTTCTTCCAGATAGATCATTATTTCAGTTTTCTCAGATATCTGGGAGTAGGTGTTGAGCGATATGTTAACGAAATAGCCTATCTGGCTGTTTTCAACGATAACATAAGCAGGGGTGATTTCTGATATTTTACCTTTTATGAATTCGTACATAAGATTAAATTTAATCGGCTAAAATAATACATTTTTATTCTATGAATGAAAATTTTATATATAAATTGATGCTGTGGATTGATTGATTTTGTTGATGGTAAGTATTTTGAGTTTTTTCAACATTTCATTTAAATTTCTGTTCTTGTAGGAAAAGAACTCACATTTTTTTCAAAACAATTAACTTTGAAGAAAAATATTTTGATAGGCCATGCGGATAGAAAGAGATTTCCTGGGAGAAAAAGAATTGCCTGATAATGCGTTGTATGGTATTCATGCACTTCGGGCAAAAGAAAATTTTCCGGACAAAACACCATTTCATCAGGAATGGTTTAAAGCAATAGCTATTGTAAAACTTGCCTGTTATCAGACGTATAAAAACTTTAAGGATGCTGTGGAATATAAGTATCCATCTAAAAAAGATGTGCTGAATTTATTTTCAGGGGAGAATATTCAAGCCTTAATAGAAAGCGCAGAAGAGCTTTCAGAGGGCAAGCTTTATGAACATATTGTTGTGCCTGCTGTTCAGGGCGGAGCTGGGACAAGTATAAACATGAACATAAATGAAATAATCGCAAACCGTTCTTTGCAGAAATTAGGTGAAGCTCCTGGTAAATATAACCGTATTGATCCTTTTGAGCATGCAAATGTGTTTCAGTCCACCAATGATGTAATTCCTACGGCTTTGAAAGTTGCTGCAATGAAATTGCTCGAAGAACTGGAGGAAAGCATTAATGAAATGAGAACAAAAGTTGAACAGTTGGAGCAGGAACACAGGAATAACTTGAGGATTGGGTATACTCAAATGCAGGAGGCTGTTCCTTCATCTTATGGCAAACTATTCAGCACATATAATGAAGCTTTTTCAAGGGATTGGTGGCGTGTCTCCAAGTGCTTTGAGCGAATAAAGGTTGTGAACCTCGGCGGCAGTGCAATAGGAACGGGCATTTCTGTTCCTTCTTATTTTATAATGGAGGTAGTTCCTGTACTTCAGAAATTAACCGGTTTACCTGTTACACGAAGTGAAAATCTTCCGGATACAACCAGTAATCTGGACTCATTTGTTGAAGTACACAGTATCATGAAATCCCATGCTGTAAATCTTGAGAAAATGGTTTCCGATATTCGGTTGTTAGCTTCTGACCTGATTAACCGGAAGGAAGTATCCATTCCTCAGGTTCAGGCGGGAAGTTCGATTATGCCAGGAAAAGTAAATCCTGTTATTCCGGAATATGTAATTAGCGTGGTCAATAAAGTATATTCGAACGATGCACTTATTTCATCTCTGGCTGGGAAAGGTAATCTGGATCTCAATGCGTACTTGCCGATTATTGGCCATGCACTGCTGGATAGCCTGAAACTTCTGATAGGTGCAGATAAAACGATAAAAGATAATTTGATCAGTGAACTTAAAGTGTACCCCCGGATAGCATTGGAACGTCTGTATAACAGTCCTTCTGTTACTACGGCTTTGAGTCCTGTAATCGGCTATAATAAAGCTTCCGAGTTGGCAAAATTGATGAAAGACGAGGAACTGGATGTTTTTAAAGCAAACAAGAAACTGAATTTTCTATCGGAGCAAAAGCTAGAGACAATTTTAAAACCTTCAGGATTGCTTAAAATGGGATATCAGATAAAAGATCTTTTGGATGATACATAAAAACTAATGTCAGGATTTTTGAAGTTTTAAACAATGAACTTCTGAAGGATTATCATACATGTAAAAACTTACATGATTAACAATTTGAAAATTATTTTTCTATGGCTAAGGGAAAAGAAAGCAAACCACATATAGGTATCTATGGGAGGCGAAATAATGGGAAGAGCTCACTTATTAATACACTGGCTCAGCAGGAAATTGCTATAGTTTCTGATTTTGCGGGAACTACAACAGATCCGGTTAAAAAATCTTTTGAAATAACGGGTTTTGGCCCGGTTGTCTTGGTAGATACCGCCGGTATCGATGACACCGGGGAGTTAGGCGAAAAGCGGATTGCAAGGACAAAATCGTCTGTTAAAACAGTTGATCTGGCGATTCTGGTGATTACAGAGAATACTTTTGGTGATTATGAGAGGCAGGTTATTCAGGAATTGGATAAAAGTTTAACTCCATTTATTATTCTTCATAACAAATCGGACATTGAAAACATAAAATCCGGTTTAAAAGAACAATTGGAATCGGAATTTAAAGTCCCTGTGATGGACTTTAGCATATTTCAACCTGAAAAAACCAATGAACTATTAAAAATTATTCAAAAAAGCATTCCTGAGTCGGCTTTTAAAAATCCTTCTCTTGTAGGAGATTTGTTGTCGTATGGAGATATTGTTTTGTTGATTACACCGATTGACATTGAAGCCCCGGCTGGACGTTTAATTTTACCACAAGTGCAGGCTATTCGTGATGTTTTGGATAACGATGCGGTGAGTATTGTTTTAAAAGAAAGGGAGGTAGATGTGTTTCTAAAACAAACAGGAATTAAACCCAAATTGGCCATTACTGATAGCCAAATATTCACAAAAGCCGATGCATCTGTCCCCAGAGATGTTTCTCTTACAAGTTTCAGTATCGTATTAGCAAGATATAAGGGCGATTTTGAGAATTATCTCAGAGGCACACCAAAAATTTCGGATTTGCAGGATGGCGATAGAGTTCTTCTTTTGGAGTCTTGTACTCATCATGTATCCTGCGATGATATTGGCCGGGTAAAAATTCCCCGGTGGATTTCTAATTTCACAGGAAAGAATTTAAACTATGAAGTTGTTGCCGGTCTGAATGAGTTGCCCCGGGATATTAATGAATATTCCCTGGTGATTCAATGTGGAGGTTGCATGATTACCAGAAAACAGTTAATTAACAGGATACGTCCGGCAGTGGAGGCAGGAGTTCCGGTTACAAACTATGGAATGGCAATAGCTTATGTGCAGGGAATTTATGAGCGTGCAATTGCTCCTTTTGTAAGACAAGAAAAAAGCGCTTTGGATTATTTGTAAATTTTGGGGCAAAATTCGTTTAAGTTGAATGAATTCAGATAAGTTTTTTTTTCTTTTGTAAAGAAACAATTTTTTAATGATATAATTTTGTGTAAAACTATAGAATATAATGAAAGCAATTGCCATAGAAGAATTTGGAGGGCGTGATAAATTACAACTCACCTATTTGGAAACACCGA
>JBNJFT010000057.1:0-8065 GCA_051747065.1 Bacteroidota bacterium
GATATTCACACAAATGGAGAAAAGTTTCAACTTGGTTTGTTTGCAGGCCTTACTAAGAATCTGGGTGTCAGCGAAGCAATGCATGACCCTGAAACAGAAACTGCTCCCGGGCCTGGAGAAGGGCCAGGACCAGACAGGAGCGATTACATTTTTGGGTTTGGGACAGACATAGAATCATTATACAGAATTTCTCCAAGGGTAATCTTCAACTCGGGTAAAACCAGGTTTGCCCTGGAAACTGAATATACATCAGCAACATTCGGAGCCGGTTTTGATGAAAATGCTGTGCCAACAAATACGCATACTACAAGTAATTTGAGAGTGTTGTTTTCGTCATATTATTTCTTTTAGAAGGGAACTAAACATTTAAAATCTTATTAGGAGGAGACCGTTTTGAGTTTAATATTACATCATTTAATTAACCGGAAAACATTTTTATAAAGCTGTAAAGTATTTTTGATTCATGCCTTCTTCGTTAGAAACAAACAATTTATGTGTATTTTTAATAATTTCTTGAGCAATGGCTAGTAAGAACGACCAAAACAAAGTATACAGCGCTAAGATGTCGGATAAGGATTTCCGGCGTTTAAGTAATTTTATTACTGAACATGCAGGCATAAAATTGCCGGATGTTAAGAAAGTCATGCTCCAGAGCCGGCTTCAGAAAAGACTAAGAGAGCTGAACATGGATAATTATAAAGATTATGTGGACTTTGTTTTTAGCGAAGAAGGCCTGCAAAATGAAATTATTCACATGCTGGACGTTGTAAGCACGAATAAGACTGATTTCTTCAGGGAACCTGTTCATTTTGAATTCCTTGAAAAGCATGTATTGCCGGAGTATGTAAGACAGTTTCCTGTAAGCCGGCAAATGAAACTATGGAGTGCCGGATGCTCAAGCGGGGAGGAAGTATATACGATCGCTATCACCTTGAGTGAATGCAAAGAAAATTTTCCTGGTTTTGATTATCGGATACTTGGAACGGATATTTCAACTGACATACTTCAAAGGGCAATAAATGCAGTCTATAAAGAAGAGAAGGTAGAGACTGTTCCTGTTAAACTGAAGAAAAAATACTTGCTGAAAAGTAAGGACAGAAAACTGAAGAAAGTAAGAGTGGTTTCCGAATTGAGAAATAAAGCTTCCTTTAAAAGACTGAATTTTATGGATGCTTCTTACAATATTGCAGAGGAATTTGATGTGATCTTTTGCAGGAATGTCCTTATCTACTTCAACAGGGATACACAGGAAAAGGTGATAAACAGGTTATGCACCAAACTTCGCAAAGGAGGTTATTTTTTCATTGGCCATTCTGAATCCATTATGGGAATGGATGTGCCTTTGAAGCAAATTAAACCAACGATATTTGCTCGTACTTAATCTTAATAAACCATAAACCAATGAGTGAACTAACAGACAGAGAGTTAATAGAGGAGCTAAAGAAACGGTTTGACCAGAATAAGAAAGCTTTAGCTGAAGTTCAGCATCTGAACGAGGAATTGAAAAAAGTGAATAAGAAACTGGAAGATTCGGAAGCACTCAAATCTCACTTTTTATCTAATATTACGAATGAGATTATTAATCCTTTTTCTTCAATTTTAGGACTGGCCAAAAATATTATGTCGCTTAAAAAGGCAGATTGGAAAAAAGTGCAGTCTATGGTATCAATGATCTACCACGAGGCTTTCAATCTGGATTTTCAATTGAGGAATATTTTTGTTGCTGCAAAAATTGAGGGCGGGGAAATTTATCCTGAAGTATTGAATGTAGATATTAGGCAAACAATAAAAAGTGTGATCGATTCTTTCAAATATGAGTTGGAAAAAAAACAACTTACTGTAGATTACAAATTTGATATTGAACCGGTAAGAGGAGATATATACTATTTTAAGACTGATCCGGAAAAAGTAAAACTTATTATTACCAATCACCTTAGCAATGCTATAAAGTATAGTCATAACGGGGGTAATATTTTTATTCATGTTTGGGAAGAGAATGAAACCCTGCATATTTCAGTGGAAGATGAAGGAGAAGGAATTTCTAAGGAAAACCAGCGAATCATTTTTGATCGCTTTAAAAAGCTGGATTCAGGCATAGATTCTATTCACAGGGGGCATGGATTAGGACTTTCTATCAACAAAGGCCTGTTGGATTTGTTAGACGGAGACATTGACATTGCAACAGAAGTAGGTAAAGGATCTAAGTTCACTATAAGCATTCCTGAATCTAAGTCAAATATCAGTGGTTTTGCTTTTGATGATAACGAAATGTTTTTTGGAAAAGATGCTCCCGAAGAAGGAGAATCAGAAGAGGAAACTTTTTAACTTAACTTGAAATGATTCCGGAAAAGTCTCATTTTTTATATCCATCTGCTCTTTTTGCCTCGCGTGAACCGTACATTATTAATACAATTCTCGGGTCATGTGTAGCTGTGTGCTTTTGGGATCCAACATTGAATGTTGGAGGAATGGCGCACTATATGTTGCCATTTTGGAACGGCGAAGGTCTCGCGTCTCCGAAATATGGTAACATTGCCATTGAAAGGCTTTTAGAAAAACTGAGCTCTTTTGGCAGCAAAAAATATAATATAAAGGCAAAAATTTTTGGAGGAGGGGAAGTGATTGAAAGTCATGCTCCTTACTTTTATATTGGCCAGCGTAATATTGAAATTGCCGAGGAAATGCTGGGAGATATGAAGATACCTATTGTTGCATCAAGTACTGGTGGAAAAATGGGTAGAAAGCTTATTTTTAACACCTATACAGGAGAAGTAAGGCAAAGATATGTAAAACGTCAAAATCTTTGATGGGTTTTTTTTGTAATTTAGCTTATAGTTACAATGAACAATTGATCTAAAATATGGCTCAAAAGATAAAAGTATTGGTTGTAGACGATTCAGCAGTTGTCAGACAAAAACTATCTGATATTATTAATTCTGATCCTGCTCTCGAAGTTATGGGAACGGCTTCTGATCCATTTATTGCTGCGAAGAAAATAAAAATAGAAACCCCGGATGTAATTACCCTTGATGTTGAGATGCCACGCATGGATGGAATCACCTTTCTGAAAAAAATCATGTCCCAGCATCCAATGCCGGTAGTAATTATTTCCAGTTTAACAGAAAAAGGAACACGTACAGCAATAAAAGCTCTTGAGTACGGAGCTGTTGAAATCATCACAAAAACCAAAATGGATAGTTCTGCATTTTTCGAAGAATCAAAAATCAGAATTTGTGATGCAATTAAGGCAGCCGGCATTTCTAAGCTGAAGAGAAGAAACGTTCCCCCTCCGGAAATTTATGTTGAGCCAAAACATTCCGCTGATGCAATAATACCAAGTACCACTCGCCGCAGTATGGTTGAAACTACTGAAATTGTTGTAGCCATTGGTGCATCAACCGGCGGAACAGAAGCTATTGCCAAACTACTTCAGGCTCTCCCTCATGATAGTCCGGGGATTATCATTGTACAGCACATGCCTGAGCAGTTCACGAAATCTTTTGCTGAACGTTTGGATGAAACTTGTAAGGTTACAGTTAAAGAAGCTTTTAACGGAGATTCTGTAATTCGGGGAAATGTGCTGATAGCTCCCGGAAATTATCATACCATACTGAAAAGAAGTGGTGCCAGGTATTATGTCGAAGTAAAACAAGGCCCGCTAGTCAATCGCCACCGTCCCTCTGTTGATGTACTATTCCGTTCGGTTGCAAGATATGCCGGCAGAAATGCCGTGGGTGTTATCCTCACCGGTATGGGAGATGACGGGGCTAAAGGTTTATTAGAGATGAAAGAGGCAGGTGCCCACACAATTGCACAAGATGAAAAATCAAGTGTGGTTTTTGGAATGCCGAAAGAAGCTATTGACCTGAATGCTGTTGACAAAGTTTTACCTCTGGATAGTATCTCGTCTCATCTGATTTCAAAGGTGAGAAGGTGATTGTGTTGAGAATATTTTATTCCCTTTTAATTGTTACATCATATAATATGTTATCATGAAGGATATTAAAGAAGAACCCAAAAAGCGGAAGATGGGATTTTTCTATCGTTTTTTTTGTTGGTGTTCAGGAGCCAGGCTTTATCTCTTGAAAGAATGTGAATCGGAGTATAATAAATTTTTTGGCATTGGAGCTATCGTTCTGTTGACAGCTGTTATGGCTGCTGTTACAGGCATATATGCATTATACACTGTGTTTTCAAATCTATGGATTGCTGTCCCATTTGGTATTTTTTGGGGCGTCACGGTATTTTTCCTTGATTGGTTTATTGTTGCCAGTTTGAAAAAAGAAAAACGATTTTCACGTGAACTAATTGCTGCCATACCACGGATTATCCTTGCAATATTAATAGCTGTGGTCATTTCAAAACCACTGGAGTTGAAATTGTTTGAAAAAGAAATTCTTGGAGAATTAGCAATGATGAACCAAGAGAAACAAAAGGAATATAAAACTATGGTTGAGGGAAATTATGAAGAAATACAAAATCTGAAAAAAGAAAATGAACAGTATCAAAATCAAATTGACAAAAAAGCTGAAGAACGACAGGAGCTATTTAATATGATCATTGCAGAAGCTGAGGGGAGAAGTCCAACAAACAAAGAGGGGAAAGGCCCTGTTTATAAAGAAAAAAAGGCAGAGTTTGAAAAGGTGGATGAAGAGTATAGCCAACTTTTTAAACGAAATAATAAATTGATTGATGAAAATAAAGAGAAAATTAATAAGCTTGAAAATCAACGAGATGATCAGATTTATTCAGAAGACCGAGTTGCAGGGCATACAGGTTTTTTAGGAAGGTTAAAAGCCCTGAACAGTCTGGCTGAATCAAATAAATCCGTGTATTATGCTAATTTATTTATTGTTTTTCTTTTTATAGTGGTTGAATCGGCACCAATGATTGTGAAATTGATGTCAAGCCGTGGGCCTTATGATGTTTTGCTGGAGGCTGAGGAAAAGGAGAAAAATGCCGGTATACAAGCTCAACTAGTACAACAGGAACTATCTTTGGAAGAAGAAAAGACTCTTTATACAGATATTAAACGGCAATATCTTGAAAATAAGAGAAAAAATGAAACCGAATCAATGGATAACGCATTTAAGGCAAAAAAGGAAATGGATGAAAAACGACTGCAAAAGTGGAAAGAAAAACAAGATGAAGAGATTGAAAATAACCCTGAAGAATTAAAGAATTTAGATGATTTACTAGGGAGCAATATAAAAATTATATCTGACTGATGCTTGAATTCTGTAAAATTATCTATATATTTAATTTTTTAAAAAGAAAATTATTTTTAATGTTTGTTAAATATGAATTCCAGGGATAATAACATTGTACTTAAATATACTCTTAGTGGTTTTGTTATAGGTTTAGCTACAGTCCTATTCGTTTTGTTCATTGATTTTATCTTTAAAGATCTTACTGTTGACCAGATTGTAAAAGAACATACGCGGAATCCTGTTTATATAATTTTAGACCTTTCCCCCATTGTATTGGCTTTTTATGCTTATTTGCTGAGCAAAAAGTATGCAGACACCACTGCTGTTCTTAATGACTCTATAAAAAGGGAATTTAACCGGATGGAAAGAGTTTACCGGTTTGTGGAAAAGTTAAGACATGGAAACGTAGATGCTTCTTATAAATTACAGGGAGATGATGATGTTCTTGGACAGGCGGTACTAAGCCTGCGCGATGAATTGAAGAAAAACAAGGAGGAAGAAGATAAGCGAAGAGAAGAAGACAGGCAGAGAAATTGGATATCCAATGGATTAGCAAAGTTTGGAGATATTTTAAGGTACGATACTGATAATCTTGAAGAATTATCCTACAAGCTTATTAGTAACCTGGTTAAGTATATAGAAGTAATACAGGGAGCGTTTTTCATCATTAATGAGGATGAGGAAGAAGGAAAGAAGATGCTTGAAATGACTGCATGTTACGCTTACAATCGCAGGAAATACCCGGACAGAAAGCTGGAACTGGGAGAGGGTTTAATTGGTTCGGCAGTCATGGAAAAGGAGACTACCTATTTAACAGAAGTACCGGAGGAATTCGTTAATATTACCTCAGGCCTGGGGGAGTCTACGCCTCGGTGTTTGCTTATCGTTCCTTTAAAAATTAATGAAGAAGTTCATGGTGCGGTTGAATTGGCTTCTTTTAAAGAGTTAGATCAGTATGTGATCGAATTTGTAGAAAAAGTCGCTGAAAGTATTGCTTCAACAATATCTAACGTTAAAACCAATACGCAGACTTCCAAATTATTGGAAGAGTCAAGAAGGCAAGCCGAGGAACTTGCTTCAAAAGAAGAGCAGATGAGGCAGAACATGGAGGAATTAAAGGCTACCCAGGAAGAAGCCGACAGACAAAGCCAACGGTTTGTGATCTTCTCCAACGCAGTAAGCCATACAATGATTCATGCGGAATATGATCCTGAAGGGAAACTGCTCTATGCAAACACCAAATTTTTAAAGAAACTGGGTTATGATTCGAATTCAGAAGTAGAAGGGCAGCCTATTTCTATGTTTATTGATGATAAAGACAGGGCATGGTTTGATGATTTATGGGAGCGCCTGGCAAACGGGGGTAAGCATTTTGAAGGATATATGAAGCATCTGACCAAGCAAGGAAGAGATTTGTGGACAATGTCTACATATACTTGCATGCGAAGAGATGATGGGTCAGTTGAGAAAATTCTTTATTTAGGCCTTGATACAACCGAACAGAAAAAACAAAGCCTTGATTTTGAAGGGCAGATTGAAGCATTGAATCGTGCGACTCACAAAGTTGAACTTTTACCTTCAGGAGATGTTTTGGATGCAAATCAGAACTTTCTTAACCTGATGGAATATTCAGAAGGTGAGATAAAAAACAGGACAATCTTTGATTTTATTCAGAAAGCCGATTTGAATGAGTTGAAAAATGTATGGGAGAAAGTTAAAGATAATGAAACTTATCAGGGACAGATGAAGCATTTGACAAGAAACGGAAAGGAAGTGTGGATGCAGATGACGCTTACGGCTGTTAATGATATCTACGGAGAGGTTTCAAAGGTGGTCTATATCGGGCATGATATTACCAAACAGAAACAGATGGAGATTGAGTCTAATAAGCAGGCGGAATTATTGAAAGAGAAAGAGGAAAAATTAAAGAAATCACAAGAGGATTTAAGTAAGAAGCTTGAAAAAGCGCGACAGGATGTGAAAAAACAATTTCAGGAGATTGAACAAGAGAAAGTCCGCAATGAACGTACGCTGGAGGGTGCTTCAGACGCTATTATTACAATTGATCAGGAAGGGGTTGTAAAGTTTTTCAATAAAGCTGCCGAAGAATTATGGGGCGTAGAAAAAGATATGATTTTGGGAAGAAATGTTAAAAAGCTTTTTCCAAAAAAACTAGATGAATATGAAGATTTTATCGTCCGGTTTGTTGATCCCGATAAAGATAAAATTGTAGGAGAAAGAAAAGAGGTTACGATTACAAATGCAAGCGGAGAAGATCTTTCCGTGATATTTCTATTGTCAATGGCTAAGGTTGATAAAGAAACTACTTATACTGCTTTTATTCAGAATATATCAGTTGATCTGTTTTAGCTTTAACCCCGGCATCCAAATTATTTTGAGATTAGAAAACAGTCTGTAAGTGAAGTTGGAAATCTTCTACACACAGAAACTTTTCATCTTGGGTATTCCTAAAAAAAATCTACCGTTTAAAACTATTGGCATGAAGTTTTGTTAATTTAGCAGCATTAAATATTTGAATTTAAATTTATAACTATGAAGAACATAAAACTATATTTCTTAGCAGCACTTTTGATTGTTGGTTTCACTTATGGCTGCAATCAAGCAGAAAAAGAAAAATCTACCTCATCTGATAAGGTTGAAAACATCATCCTTTTTATTGGTGATGGAATGGGCGTATCTCAGATTTATGCTGGTATGACTGTGAGTGAAGAGCCGCTCGTTTTTGAGGAGTTTCGGCATATAGGGTTTCAAAAAACCTTTTCGGCAGATGATTATGTTACAGGTTCAGCTGCCAGTGGTACTGCTATGGCAACCGGAAAAAAGACAAAAAACGG
>JBNJFT010000057.1:8165-14281 GCA_051747065.1 Bacteroidota bacterium
GCATATAGGGTTTCAAAAAACCTTTTCGGCAGATGATTATGTTACAGGTTCAGCTGCCAGTGGTACTGCTATGGCAACCGGAAAAAAGACAAAAAACGGCCGTGTTGGTGTTGGCCCAAATGGCGAGGAATTGACATCTATATTGAAAATTGCTGAAGAGCAAGGCCTTTCAACCGGGCTTGTAAGTACAAGTTCTATTGTTCATGCTACACCCGCTGCTTTTATTGCGAATAATGAGAAAAGGTATAATTACAGCGATTTAGCTGGTGATTTCCTTAAGACTGACATCGACGTTTTTATTGGGGGTGGCAAAAAGCATTTTGAAGACCGTGAAGATGGCAAAAATTTAATTGATAGTTTGAAGGATAGAGGCTATCAAGTATCTAACAGTATGGATGAGATTAAAGGTATAACTGAAGGAAAACTTGCCGGCTTTACTGCTGAGAATCATAATCCTGAATATTCTGAAGAAAGAGGGGATATGTTGCCTTTATCAACATCTACAGCAATTAATATTTTAGATAACAATTCAAAAGGGTTTTTCCTTATGGTAGAAGGCTCACAAATTGATTGGGGCGGACATGATAATGATTCCGATTATATCGTAAATGAAGTATTGGATTTTAACAATGCGGTGAAAGCCGGAATGAAATACGCCAGGGAACATGAAAACACGTTGGTGATTGTTACAGCAGATCATGAAACGGGTGGAATGGGATTAAATGGCGGAAGTATTGAAAATAATGAAATTGAAGCTGCCTTTACGACTGAGGATCATACAGGAGTTATGGTTCCTGTGTTTGCTTTTGGCCCCGGCGCTGAGCAATTTACAGGAATTTATGACAATACGGATATCTTTAAAAAACTACACCAACTCTATGGTTTTGATGAGAATTAATTCATAATTGATTCAGAATACAGAAATCAGAATTCAGAACACTCAGAATCACTAAGTTCTGGATTCTGCATTCTGATTTCTAACACTAAAAATGCCGGAGCTACGATTAAAATCCAAATTTCTTTTGTACCCCAATTTTTAGCCAACGCCCGGGCATTTCAATGTTTCCCATATCATAATAATCATTATCGAAAAGGTTGGTGGCTTCAAGTGAAAAAATCCAGCTATTCATTGTGTATTTCAACTCTCCATTAAAAAGCCAAAAGGGTGAATAGGCTTTATCAGTCAAATACTCATTGCTTGTTTTATCGTATTGAAGAAAATGTCCATTGCGGTCATTATATCGTGCAGAGATATTGAGTTTAGTATTCTTCATTGGTTTCAACTGCATTTGTAGAACTAGTTTATGCTTTAAATAGTTCAGCGAATATTTGGAAGAATACTGGCCTGCACTTTTTTCCTGATCTATATAGGTGTAGTTAACACTCGTTTCATCTAAAAGAGGAACATCTTGATGTTTGTACCTGAGTTGAAATTCTGCTCCCTGCTTTTCTAATTCTGTCAGGTTTTCTGTTTTGAATTGCTTGTTGGCGCTAGTTTCCACATCAACCCACGCGATTACATCATCTGCCCGGGAATAAAACAGGGCAGTATATGCTGAAAATTTCTGACTGTTCCATTTCACTCCACTTTCATAACTATTCACTTTTTCCGGTTTTAATTCCTGATTGCCTACGTTGCTTGGTCCTTCATAAAATAAATCGGTAAAGGTGGGCAAACGAAGCGACTTATTTGCAGATGCATAAACTTTCAATTCTCTTGTAAAGTTATAGCTAAGATCAACTCCCGGGAAAATTTTCCAGCTTCTGTCGAATTCGTTACTCCAGCTACCTAAAAAACCGGCAGAAAGAACAAAATCATTATAGTAAACTGAGTGTTCCAGGTAGGAATTGATCACTGTACGGGTGAAGTTTTTTGTGTAAGAACCGTGTGGTTCATTGCTAACTGATAGGGTGTCATTCATCTGATTTCCAAGAACATTGCTCCATATATTTTCAGACCGGAAGTCAAATCCGACAGAGGTTTTACCCAGTAAAGTACGGAAGTCTGTATTTATCTTTGCACCATAAACGTCAGTCAGGTGATAATTGTGCCCGGAATAGTAATTCCAGTTTTCGTATACTCCAGGAGTGAATTTAGCTGTATCACTGTTGTTCTTTATAAAATATCCGCCATCTCTTTGATACCAATCCTCAGATTCCCGGAATAGTTCATAGCGGTCTTTATGTCGTCTCCAATAAACGGAAGAATTAAAATTTAAAAGTTTTGTTTCCAGATCTAGAGAAAGCGAACTGAAAATGATGTTGTTCTCTTCAAACTGATTTGGGTATTGCGGTGTGTAAAAGCCCTGAGCTCCATAGGCTTTGTCTGAATAGCCAAACTGAAAATCGATACCTCCCGATTCAATATTATACTGGCTTTGTAGGAAAATATTGGCACGATCGAAATCCGTATTTTCGATATAACCTTTGGAAGCTGTTTTTGATAGAGAAAGGAGGGTTCGTAAATTACCTGTGGATAAATTGGTATTTAGAGCAGTTTTGTAATACCCATTTTCTCCACCCTGAAGTCTAACATCAATTAAATTTGTATCGGCCGGACGGGTGATAATGTTTAGAACTCCACTGTAAGCATTGGGACCAAAGATTCTGGAACCTGAGCCTTTTAAAACTTCAATTTTATCAACTGCAGAAAAATCAATAGGTAGGTTTAAGGCGAAGTGTCCGGTTTGTGGATCATTCATGTTAATGCCGTTGAGCATTACAAGGTTTTGGTCAAAGGAGCCGCCGCGAATACTTAAATCGGCCTGTACTCCTTCGGGGCCGCGCTGTTTTATATCCAGACCCGGGAAATGCGTGAGAGCCTCCTGTAAATTACCGGTGGGCATATCATTGATGTCTTCACCAGGAACCGAATTTACTATCCGGGATAATTTTGAATATACAACAGGGGAGCGTTTTGAGGTGACTATAATTTCATCGATATCAATGTCTTTACTAATAGTCAAAGAATCGGTTTGGGCATAATTTGGTGAAGTAAGCATTACAAGGATATATGTAAAGCATAACTTCCCAATATTTACCACCCGGTGCAAAGAATTGAACACCGAATAACTTTTGCGTTGCCACTTCTGAAAGATCATTAAATCATACATTTTTCTAAAAATACGTGTTTTCATTTTTCTGTTTTTTAAATATTTTACAATTATTGAGCTGCAAATGTATGAGAAAGTAGCTATCCTCTTTTCTATATCGAATAAAATGCCATAAGTTTTATAACATAACGAAAGCGAACTATTGAAAAGCTGACAAAAAGCAATTGGTTTCTGTTCATTATCTTATTCTACTAAGGTTGGTTAAAGAAAATAAGGTTTGGCATTATAAAGCACAAAATAAAATTTTTTAGACACCCAAAATCAATTTTATCTGATGCAGCAGTTTATTTCATAAATAGTCTTTAGATGAAAGAATGAAATTTAAAATCAAATGAAACCCTCATTCATGATAAGTAGACCAAAGAAAATGAATACAACAATAGAACAATTTAACAATAGAACAATAAACTAATATTCAAATGAATCTTTTATCTTTATATGCAGCACAATAACAAAATAAACGTCTTTTATCTTGAAGATATGAACAAAACGGATTCATTGTACAAAAATATCCATCAGGATATAATAGACAGGTGTAAAAAGGGAGAGCAAACTGCGCAGTTTCAGCTTTATAAGCTATACTACAAGGCTATGTACAACACCTGTTACCGGATAGTTTCTGATGAAATGGAAGCGGAAGATATCATGCAGGAAGCATTCCTGAAAGCATTTGACAAATTAAATACTTACAGTGGAAAGGTTAGTTTTGGAGCATGGTTAAAGCGAATTGTCATCAATCATAGTCTTGATCAGGTAAAAAAAAAGAAGTTAGATTTTAAAAATGTTGAAGAATATCCACATGATATAAAAGAAGAAAAGGAGGAACAGGAAGATGAAATCACAGAGCAAATTGAAGAAATAAAAAACGCCATTGATCAATTGGCAGATGGATACAGAATAGTGCTGTCTCTATATCTTCTCGAAGGCTATGATCATGATGAAATCGGAGAAATCCTAAGTATTTCAGCTTCGACATCAAGATCACAGTATACAAGGGCAAAAAACAAATTAAAAGAACAATTAGCGAATAACAGATAAAGCCATGAAAAAATTAGAAGATATCATCAGGAAAAACAGGGAAAAGTTTGATGATCTGGAACCGGCAGAAGGGCATTTTGAAAGATTTCAAAGTAAGCTGAATCGTTATAATAATAAGAAACCATCAACCTTTTTCTCTTATAAGTTTGTATTAAAAGCAGCAGTTGTAGGTTTGCTTGTTGTACTGTCCAGTTTGTGGTTATATGATAACATCTATGACAAGCACTCTACTGATCAGATAGCTATGGAAAATGCATCTCCTGAATTTCGTGAGGCACAGGTATATTATTCTGGTATGGTTAAAAAGAAATACAATCAAATTCAGGATTTTGATTTTAAAAGTAAGAAGCAAAAAAAGATGCTCATGAATGAATTAAAAGCGATGGATTCCATTTATTATAATATCAAACAAGATTTTGAAGAACACCCGAATGACCCAAGAGTTATGAACGCTCTTATCAAACATTATCAAATGAAATTAGATGTAATGACCCAGGTATTGGAACAACTCAATCAGGTGCAAGCAATAAAAAACAGGGACAAAGATAATAAAAACAATAAAAACGACAAAAGCCATGAAAACAAAGAATTATAAACATTATGCTTTGGTATTTATTCTTATATTATTTACAGGATTTACCATAAAAGCAGCCGAAGACGAATATTCCAAAAAAATTCATAAGGAATACGAAACAAACGAACAAACACATCTCAACTTAACTAATAAGTATGGAGACGTAGAGATCACTAACTGGGAGAAAAACAGTATAGTTATTGATGTTACAATTACCGTTGATCATAAAAAAGAAGACAAAGCAAAAGATCTTTTAGAGAATATATCAGTGGATTTCAGCCAGGATGGAAATACCATCAATGTAGAAACAGAGATTGATAAAAATTTTAATAAATCAAACTGGTTTTTCAACTTCAGTAGCAATGATAAACAATTTAGTATTGATTATGAGATCAAAATGCCCAAATCACTTCAGTTAACCTTAGCAAACAAATACGGTGATGTCTTTATCGATGAAGTAACCGGGCAGGCAGATATTGCCGTGAAATATGGAAATCTGAAAGCAAATAAAATACTGAGAGATAACACGAAACCACTTAGCAGGGTAAATCTGGGATATTCAGATGGAACAATTAAAGAAGCAAATTGGTTGAAACTGAACCTTAAGTATTCAAAACTCGAAATTGACAAAAGCACAGCTTTAATGGCGGTTACAAAGTACTCTAAGTTGTACACTGAAGAAGCCAGCTCTATTGTGGCCGAATCTAAATACGACAATTATTATCTGGGCGAGATAAGCAATTTGGTTGTCGAATCTAAATATACTGATTACGAAGTTGATCAATTGAACAAACAACTGGATATTGATACAAAATACGGGGATTTGGAAATTGACTACATTCACAAATCATTCGAGAAACTTTGGGTAAACAATAAATACGGCCATATTGATTTAAAGATTGACAAGGCAGCTTCTTACAATATTGAAGGTGAAGCAGAGTACGGAGATATCAGTTATCCGGATAGCCAAAACATAAACAGGCGGAAAGATAATACCGAACTTGAAATTTCAGGAATAATAGGAAGAGCCAAAAATCCGAAGGCAAAAGTAAATTTGAAAACAAAATACGGTGACATTGATCTTAAATAACCCAAACAGGTAATACAGAATAAAAAGAGGCATCGTACAACGGTGTCTCTTTTTTGGTAATAGTGGAGTTTACAAAGGCACTTTCAGAAGGAGATGAATATATTAAAAAGTCCATCAATTTGCCAGTGAGTAAGCAGTTGCAGTTGCAGCTTGCAGTGGCAGCAGTCGACAGTAAGGAGAAAACCTGACAGTGCCTTCAAGGCCTGTCAGCGTTTGAACAGAGAAAGAGGAAAATGTGAAAAGGCAGTTTGCAGTAAACATGGAAAAATGCAGCATAAAAAGGGTGGACAAAATACCTTCC
>JBNJFT010000058.1:0-5901 GCA_051747065.1 Bacteroidota bacterium
CAGCAGCCAATTATGGAGTAGCATTCTTGCTTGTAGGGGTAGATTTCTGAAGTCATAATAGTTGATATTTATCTTCAAATTTAGTAAAATGGCTTACAAAATCCACAAATGTATTCAAAGCTTTTCCACAAATATACTCAAATGGTTATTTTCCACAAATGTACTCAAATTGATTCCACAAATGGGCACAAAGTTTTATCCAAAAATGGGCACAAAAATTGGGTTTTCCTTTGTTTGTGATAATTTGTGATAATTTGTGTTTGTTATTTATATTTATTTGTGGATTCTATTGATAATAATCCGCGTTAATCTTCATTAGGATTTGCACCCCCTTTTTACTCTGCTTTCCTTTCACCTTGCTCTTCTTTAACTTTTCTTCCTTCGCTTGCCTGTTCTTGCTGGGGATATCTGCCTGAACTTTCTATGGCTCTAAGCACGATATCTTTTACATTCTTATCGGCGTTTTCAACTTTGGTATAAAGCTGATTGATTAAATTGTCCTGGTCTTTAATTTTACCCTGTAAAGTTTCAATAGTTTGATCCTTCAACTTCAACTCTGCCTGGTATTCTTTTTCAAGCATTTCTTTTTCGTGCTTGAACTGAGTGGTTAGTTTATCTGTTACTTCCTTCTCTTTTTGCTGGACAGCCTCTTCCAGTTGAGTCGGGAATTGTTCTGCTTTTTGCCTGAGCTCTTGCAATTCTTCTTCCTGGGCTTTTAAACTAGCTTCACGTTCCTGCATTTCTTTTTCAAAAGCTTCGCGTTTTTCTTTTAATTCTCTTTCCTGTTTTTCTTTTTTCTCGTTAAACGCATCTTCTTCTTTTTTCTTCTTTTGTTCAAGGTTGTAGCTAAACTCCTCCTCTTCCCTTTTCTTCTCTTTTTGAATGCGTTCTTTTTCTTCCTTCAACTCTTGCTCCATCTGGTTTTTCTCTTTCTCCCAGGCTTCTCTTTTTTCCTTCATTTCCTGTTCAAGCGCTGACTTCTTTTCTTTATGGGCATTAATTAGCGCAGCTAAGGAATCTGCTTCTGCCTTGATCTGATAAACGTCCTGCAATTTCTCTTCCTCAATCTGTATAGCTTCCTTTACCTGGGACAATTTCTTTTGTTCCTGAATCAGTGATTCTTCCAATTTATCCAATGATTGGCTCATGCTCATTTTTAATGAGGCAATGTCCTGCATCACTTTGTCCGGCTTCTCCTTTGAAGCTTCTTCTAACGTTTTCGTTTTCTTTTTCTCCTTTTCCTCAGAATCGGGTGTACTTTCTTCTTTCTCCTGAAGCTCTTGCTTTAATCTTTCATAGGCTTCAAGAATTTCTTTTTTTGTGTTTTTACTGGATACTTCTTCAACCATAGTATAAATTTTTATTAGTTATCAAATACAATATATGTTTCATTCGCCTATTCAGCCAACAGTTTTCTCATCTCCTCTCCCCAATCAAAGCTCAATGCTTTTTTGCGCTGCAAACAGAGCTGCCTGTAGTTTTCGAACAAATGCTCATCAATCATTTTAGCAATCCTGGAAAACAGCGCATTTTCCTCTGGTTCAAAAAGCAGCTCTTCATAGTTTAATATTTCTGGTATTCCGCCTCTTCTGGAGCCTATTACAGGAATTTCCAAATATAAGCCTTCTAACACCGTATTGGGAAACGAATCAGCAAGCGACGGAACTACGAGAAGATCCTGCTTAGCCAAATGCTTCATTGGTTCATCCTGCCAACCATGAAACTCAATCTGTTTAACATTCTGACATGTTTGCCGGTACTTTTCTATAAGCTTTCCACCACCTATAACATTTAATTTTACAGGGTGATTTTTTTGAAGAAGTCTTTCCACTGCCCCTAAAAGAACATGAAGGCCTTTCCTGTAATTATCAACATTCCCGACAAAAGCAATGTTATACATTTCACTGCCCTCTTTGTTTCTTCCGGATTTTTCTGCTTTGTGTTTTCTGATCCACGAAGAATCTACATTATTGGGCAATACACTTACTTTTTGTTCAATTGAAGGTTGTATTTTTCGGTGCCTTGAAATGATTGCTTGTTTGTCATAATCGCATTGAACTACAATTTTCCCGGCTTTTTTGAGGGTAAAGCGCTCCAATAATTTAAAATAGTGATTGAGAACGGGTTTAAATAAAGAAATTTTAATCGTTCGGTTATACTTCTTATATTCAAAGTAATCTTCCCGCAATAACAGTGCAATATCCGGCAACCCGATTAATGCTCCCTGTATGCCGTAAGGAAATGAAATGAGGACTGTATGATCGACATTCAACTTTTTTGCCCGGTTAAAAGCTTTTCGATTCAGCAGAAGATTCAACAGCCCATTCGGCAATATTTTCGATTGAAAAGTTCTTACAGGAAGTATTCGGAGATTCTCTTTTTTGGGCAGATTAATATCTTCAGGGGCAAGCAGGAAAACTTCATCGCCATTATCAGTCAAAGAATACAAAAGTTCAATGAACCTTTTGTTTCCGCCGGTTAAGGCATGATCCTTGTAATTGTCTGCTGTATAAAAAAGGTATCTTTTCATGAATTGCTCAATTCACCAAAAACGTGTTCCCACTTCCTGATGATCAAATCCAGATCGAGTTTGTTTATTATAGAAGTTGCATTTTTTCCCAACTTGTCTCGTATGGTCTCATTGCCAACAATCCGGTCTATTTCCTCAGCCATTTTATTTACATTGCCATTTTCAACCAATACTCCGTTTACATCGTGTTGTATCAATTCTGCCGGACCAAAATCACAATTGAAACTAATACATGGCAATCCGAAACTCATAGCTTCAGCCAGCGAGTTAGGAAAACCTTCATAACGCGAGCTTAAGACAAAAACAGAAGCACAGGAATAAAAATCATCAACCGGGCTTTGTAAGCCAACTAAACTTACTTTAGAATTAAGATTGTTTTTTTCTATGAGCCTTTCAAGTTTTGCCCTTTGACTTCCCTCTCCTACTATAAGAAGCTTCCAGCCTTCTTTTGCTTTTGTATATGAAAACGCCTCGATTAACAAATCAAGTCCTTTAGGGTATTCCAACCGCCCAACCGCCAATATTATTTTTTCTTTTTTGTTTTCTCGTTTCTCTGATTTTTCTTTGGGCTTTTTTAAAGGATTAGGGATAACTTCCACTTTAGATGATGGCAGGTATCTAAAAAAACGTTTCACCCGTTCTGTCTGAACAACTAATTTGTCTGTATTCTTATAAAACAAACGTGCAGCAATTTTCCACTTTAAAGGTCTTTTGTATGTGTAAGGATTTGTCCTTACCGAAATGATGGTTGTTACATTCAATTTTCGGCAAGCTAACACAGTAAGTACATTTATATCGGTAATAAAACTGATGACAATATCAGGGGCGATTTGTTGTATTTGCTCACGTAATTTCAGAATGCGCATCCGGGTATTTTTAATCCCTAAAATGAAATTTCCTGAATGTCCGGGTATATCAAGGTAATATTTACTGATCCTGTTATCCAGGGAATAAAAATCGCCTTTCTTTTTGAAATATACCAAACTGACAGAATATCCGGCATCCGCAAAAGAATTTGCCAATAGGGCAATTACTCTTTCCGCGCCTCCCGGTGCTAAATAATTGGTTACAAATGTTATTTTCTCCGGCAAATCGTTCTTCAATCTTTCAGTATTTTTTCTTTAAGTGAACTCAACTTGCTATAAGGGCCGGGGATTGCCTTTGCTAAATAATACTTCAGAAAGAACACAATTGTATTTTGAAAAACCTTTATTTTCTGAATCAATGTTTCAGGCTTTTTACCTGAAAAAGCATAGCCTTCTTCGCTAATTTCCTTTTTCAGGCAAGATTCCAAAATTGCAATTTCGGTTTCCGGCAATTCCTCTGCCCAGCTTGTTTTTCTCTGTTCAATCGGGGGGTGTTTAACATTGCTGTGCAATGGTTTTTGTGGGGCAGGAATCTTATCGTAATAATCACTTTCGCCCTTCTCCCTATTATTTACTTCCAGAAAATCTAATACTTGCTCAATTTCCTTTTCAGTAGCGCCCAGTATATCTTCATACCTCAAGGCATAAAAAAAATTCGTTTTCTCATATTGCCTGATGATATTATACATTTTTCTATACCCCAAACTGAAAGCAAGGGCACTTTCGCTCATATTTTTCCCCGTACGGCTATCTTTTGATTTCTTTTGGGAGTTAAAAAGTGCGCGCGGGTCCCTTTTAAGGTGAATGAATTTAGCTTCCGGGAGATAGCCTCTTACCTCTTCAATCTTTAGGTAATACCTTCCCTTTTTATGAATCCAGGCATCTAAATGCTGCCCGGAAAAATAGATTTCGTAAAGCTTCCTCAGAATATCGCCGATGTGCAGCGGATAATTCGCTTCCTCCCGAAGCTTCTTCACTAACTGATTCCTGGGTATATTCCAAAATCTGAATTTCGGCTTACTAAAAAGGACGTCCAAATATTCTTCCAGCCCTTTTTCATCTTCAATAAAAACTTTTGCTCCATCAAGCAGCCCATCCGGGATATCATCCTCAATGGTTACGCCAATTGCCTTGTATTTATCCAATTCCCGCGCAAGCAAAGTGGAGCCTGAACGAGCCATATAAGTGAGAAAGCAGATATTCTCATTCATTCTTAAAACAATTTAGTAAAATAAAGCAAGCGGTTTAAAACATATCTATGAGGGACATATTCTGAGAGATGAAAAGGTTTAAGCATACCTGAACCGGAAGTTTCCAGAGAAAAATATTTTTCTATTGTATTTTGAAAGAATTTATTCAATAAGCGAATCTCTCCACCGCTGATATCCTGTTTCCATTCATCTAAAGGGGCTTTACTTATCTTCGTAAATTGGTGGTTTCTCCAACTATTCCCTTTCCAGGCTTTATTAAGAATAGAGGGCGTTAATAAGGCAGGGTGAAAATCAACCCCCAAAAAGCTGGTTAATTTCTTTAATTCGGTTTCACTGTCTTTTAAGAGATCATCATATACAAGAATATAAAAATTATCGGGGTAAAGCCTTTTGAATTTTTCCATGAAATAATAAGAATACTTCATCCTGAAAATCTCCGGGCCTACGTAAGGATACGGGTTTTTGAAAGCAGACAATTTCATGCCTTCATAAGCTTCTTTTTTATTCCACCTCGAATGAGTCCGAAGGGACTTAATTGCCGAAACAAAATGTGCATAGGGATTTCGCAATACATAAATAAACTTCATGTCGGGATACCAGGACAACAGTTCCGGGAAAAATTCAGTTTCAAGGACCGTTTTTGAGACAAACCTCAGATGATCCGGATTGCCTTTGTTTCCTATTGCATAATAAAAGGCTTTGAAAAGCACTTCATATACGTTTTTATAATCCTCAACCTTAGATTCTTCGATATATTGCTTAAACGATGAAAAATTAAATTCCGGAATATAAAACTCAGAATTCTCATCAGCTATCCTGGCAATAAATTTGTTATAGGCAATTTTCCTTAAAAGTTCTTTGGGGTCGTTAATAAAAGCAGATTTATCTTTTACAATTGCCGGATGGTAAGAAAACTTAAACAGATGCAATTCATTAGCCGGAAAAACAAAAAAATCAGGATGGCTGTCCAACAATGCCTTCACCATGGAAGTTCCGGACTTGCGTAAACCAGAAATAAATATTGGGGCTTTCATTTAATCTATTGTTCTATTGTTTTATTGTTCAATTGTTTTGAAATGGAAAAAAGGTTAACATTCTATATGTAAAGTTATTAAGTATCTTTGTAGCCCCGCCTTCATTGTTTTCTTCCTAACAAGCTAACATTGAGCCTGTTAATCTCTTCAAGCAAATAAGTTTTTTCTTCCTTTCTCAAAAACAAGAAAATACAATAGAAGGCATAAACAAGAATCAGTAGTTCCTTTAAAACTAAATGTTCTATAAAACTGCCTGATAT
>JBNJFT010000058.1:6001-14093 GCA_051747065.1 Bacteroidota bacterium
TTTTTCTTCCTTTCTCAAAAACAAGAAAATACAATAGAAGGCATAAACAAGAATCAGTAGTTCCTTTAAAACTAAATGTTCTATAAAACTGCCTGATATCAATACCGCTACAAAGAGAAAAAAATTCAAAACAATTCTGTTAAGTTTATGAATAAACGCAAAATTCTTTTTTATCAAATAAAAAATAAAAAAGGGTTTTATAAAAAATGAAACGCTGGTAGCAATAGCTGCGCCATAAAGGCCTAACCGGGGGATTAACAGAATATTCAAAACAATGTTCATTCCTAACATAACCCAATTTAGCTTTGCGCTTACCGAAGGAATCCCTTTTGCAGTAAAAATTGTTCCTACGGAAGAAACAACTGCTTTGGGAACCACCCCTATAAACAAGATTAATAGAAAAGGGACGGCTTTAAGGTAATATGATGGCAATAAAGCATCTACTATAATATCTGCATTAAACAGAACAGTCATGGACAGAATGCTTAACAACAGAAAAGAAAAGCTCAAAGAAAAGTTAAACAATCTATTGGTTTCCCGGGGGGCATCATTTGAAAATGATTTTGACAATTTGGGATAGGTAACTTTTGAGATACTATTTCCAACCAGTAAAAAAATTAATGAAAATTTCAACGCATAATTATAAACTGCCAAAGACTCAGTGTCCAAAAAATGGGCTACAAACAGCATATCGATTCTCTTATCAAGCAAAACAGCAATTGAGCCCGCAAAAATTAACCCGCTAAACCTCACTAAATTCTTAGAAGAAGAAAATGTATACCGATTAAATACCAATTTGTAGTTGGGGATGAAAAGTGGGATAAGTGCTAACAAACCAACTATTGCCCCGGCGTAGAGGCCATAAATAACACCTGCTATGCCTTTTCCCTGATAAATAAGAAATACTGTTACAAGTACCTGGACAATAACTGAAATTAAGTTAATAACAGTAAGCCTTTTGAATTTCAAATCGGCCTGCAAAACACGGTTTAAATATTCCCTGAACATATTAAGGGGAATTAGCCCAACAATCATTACAAGAATATTTGCTGCATTGGATATGTTAAAGGCCTGGAGCATTAAATCCTGGCCCATTAAAAACAAAAAACAAGCAAACAAAGAGAAAGCGGCCATAAGCAAAAGGCCGGCAGAAAAATAATGGTTTCTGTATTCAGCTTCGCGTGTATTATTTAATTTATGAACTATTCCGCCGCCAAGACTAAAAGAAAATATGGTGACAAAATAGGACAAAATCAGGACAAAAGTAAGGAATACGCCCAGCTCCTCCGGCAACAATAAATTCCCAAGAATTATTGAAAAAACAAACGAAAATCCCTTAGAGAGAAAGGTATTCAAAAAGCTCCAGGCGAAATTCTTCATCAAATTGAATTAATCATATTATTCAACATTCGAATAAATTCGTCAATACGCTTTTCCCAATGCAAATGATTTTCAGCCCAATTCATTATATCTTGCTTTCTTGAAGCAACTTCCTGGTTTGATAAAGCAATAATTTCTTCCATTCGCCTGTATATCTGCTGTTCATTAAAAGCCGGCAATAAAGGGCAATCCTCGCCATACGCCTCAACAAAATCACCAGCATTGACATCCGTGCTGGTAACCACAATGTTCCCCAGAGAAAGAGCTTCACGTGTAACTCCCCCTAATGCAGACAAATCACTGGTGAACTGGTCAAATACAACCACGTTTTCCATGGACATATAGGCGTGTAAATCAGGCAAAGGCATATGTCCAACAAATTCAACAGCATCAACCAGGCCCAGTTGATTCACTTTTTCTTTAAATGCATTCACATCATCACCATGTAGTCCACAAATCATTAAAATCTTTTTCCCTGGATGATTTTTAATAAACCTGCTGTAAGCATTGAGTAATTTTTCTGTTCCTTTGTAATTGGCCTTTTCAGGATTTAAATTTTTCCTGGAAGGATTATAGAAGAGCCAATCGTATTGACTATATTTTTCTTTCAGTTTATCAAGAAAAACTTTATTGATATTTTTCTTAATCTCCTTAACATCCACCCAGAAAGGGACTTTTTCTACTTTTCCTCCTTGCCCCAGCAAACGGGCTGCCCATATACAATCCTTTTGTTCAGTGAAAATCCGGCAAACATTTTTAATCCTCCTTCGATACAAAAAGGAAAAAACTTCTTCAAGAATTGAATCTGACGCAAAAGGAACTTGAGTTATATCGCCACCTACAGGAAGAAAACCTACAGGCTTTTTCAGTTTTAACACGGGCAAAATATACATCCCGGTAGTTAAAAGGATATCGTATTGGCGGGATAATTTTTTCAACCTGCGATTTGGGAAAAAATAGGGATATCTGTTTTCCCTGAACCGAATTATCCATTCGGGATAGCCGCCCTTTAACTCAGGAGACTGCCACTCGGGAAGACTTCTCTCCAGATTTCTGTTTTTCGGAATAGCCAAAGAAGCTTCGAGGCCACGTTCCCTCAACCATGCTACAAAACGGTATCCTGTATTTCCTTGATTACCAACAAAAAGAATCTTCATAAACTAAAACGGCTTGTATGAAAAACACGAATGGATGTAAACTATACATAGGCATATTCAAGAGCACAGAGAAATTTTAAAATGAACATCAATTAGCTAATAAATAAGCAGTAAGCACTCTGCAGTAGGCAGTAAATATGCAGCACATAATGGATAAACAAATACCCTCCATAATTTGTATTTGAATATCCTAAAGTTTTGTGAGTTCCTTTCATATGTCAACAATTCCGCAACCACGCTTTTTAGAGGTTTTCGCATTTTTCAAAATGTCAGGATTCAGCGATCCGGTTTATTTCCTCTTTGGATTTAATGCCATAGATCGATTTTTTTACAGTATGAAAAGGAGCAAAAAAATGACCTTCAAAAGCCTCTCTTAATGATTCTAAAGAATTTTCCGAAATAATTCCTTCAAACCGGTCTTTATCTAAAATCTTTGTATAATAGTTGTAGGGGAGTACTTCACTGCCCCATTGTCTTTTAAATTTAAACACTCCTCCATTTGGTGGATTAGAGGATTGCCAATTGTAGATTTTTATGCCGTGCCGATAACACCATTTTAATATTTGATCTACCATAAAATAATTTGTGCCAATATCCAGGTATTGTTTCCTGGTTGATGGCATAAAGTTGTCAAATATACCATTTTTATTAAACACACACAGCGTACCGCCAATCAGAATTCCATCTTTATAAACGGTGAACAATTTACTAAACTCCTTCATATTAGACTGAAAGAGAATGCTATACAAGAGATTATAGGGCAATGGTTTTCCACCGATCTCGTGAATTCTTTCCATGTGAATATTGCGATACCACTCATCAAAAACCTGTGGATTTTTCTCCGTATAAAATTCCAGTGAGTTGTTATAAGCCTTTTTGAGATTTCTGCTTAAATTCGAACTGCGGTTATAATCTTTTAAGGTAACTTCGCCATATTCATCAAAAAAATCATCCAGTTCAATTATGGAAATAAAAGATTTCATGCCTGTTTCAGGATTTAAATATTTTTCAATTAAACTGGAATCATCGGAAAACGGATTAGATGTTAACGTTATGGATACACAACCATTATCTTTAGCTATTTTAATGACTTCTTCCATAAGGTTACGATAGGCAATATCACGCTGACTATCCTCTCCTTTATATGAAATACAGCCCATTGAACCGGCTTGTATATTAGAAACTAAAATATTGCCCAATTGGGAATTAAACAAATATAAACTACATCCTATAAAATAATCGTTTCTTTCTTCATAGAGAAAAACAGGCTGGTCATTAGATACCAAACTTGCAATTTCCGCCCAACGTGTGGTTTGCTGAATAAAGTTATCCGGGCTATGAAAAATATAGCTATCAAACTTCTCTTTCTGTGATTTATTATTGAAATCTATTCTATCCAAGAATCCTGTTAATTGTTATTTCAAGTTATTTCATAAATACCCTCAACCACCATTCAAAACTTAATAAGGACCAAACCAGCAGTCTTCGGTTTGTTTTCCCGGAAAAATGCTCATTCAAAAGATTTTGAGCCATTTCGGGTTGAATATAGTCATATATCCTTGCTCGTTTATCAAACAACAGGCGTTTAACATACTCAATGCTTTCCCCTTTAAACCAACTGGCATCAGGAGCAGAAAATCCCTGTTTAATTCCGTTGGCATAATCTTGGGGAACATAATTCTGAAGCATTTTTCTAAGAAGAATTTTCCCATCATTGGTCTTATTGAAATACTTTTGTGTTTTTGGCCCCGGTTCATTCTCATTGAGCCGTACAACTTCATTCAGATTTTTCAACTTATACTTGACAGGGACTTTCATCGCAAAATCCACCAAATCATTATCAAGAAATGGCAACCGCATTTCCAACCCATGTGCCATGCTTAATTTGTCCTCAACAACTAATAATCCGTGAAGAAATGTTTTAATTTCAAAATAAAGCGAATTATTGATATAATCCTCCGGGCGTTTTATTTTCTTAAACTGTCCTTTATGATTAAGTACAGATTTAAAAACTTCTTTGGTAGAATGATTTTGGATTTCTTTATTCACAAAGTCCTGAAAAAACTGAGGTTTTTCCTCATCGGCTATAAGCCTTGACCAGTAATTGTAGTATTTATCGATATAATCATCGAAATCCTTATTTACAACTGTTCGGTAGTACCGCCACGGATAACCGGCAAATAGTTCATCTCCTCCAATACCGGCTAAAGCAACGGGAACAAATTTTGATGCAAGTCGATTGATGTAATAATTGGGATAGCACTGCCCCACTCTCAAATCTTCCTGATGCCAGATCAAACGCTCCATTACGCGTTCCATATCACCAGCTTTCAAAACCACTTCATAATGCTCCGTGTGATATTTATGAGATAAAAATTCAGCTTTTTCCCTTTCATCAAAGGCTAACTCCATACCCGAGGCAGATGACAAATCAAAACCAGCAGTAAATGTCTTCCAATGCGGGAAACTTTTAGCTGCAATACTTGTTATTCCACCTGAATCCATTCCGCCGCTTAAATAGGAACCAATTTCCATATCGCTAACAAGTTGCCGGTTTACAGCCTGATCAAATATACGGTTCAATTCATCAATATAATCTGTTTCACTAGAAAAAGAAGGTTCTTCTTTAAATTCGAAATCCCAGTATTTATTCTGATAGTGTAAACCTTCATCCAGTCTGAATTCCAAATGGTTTGAAGGTTGTAATATTTTTATCCCTTTAAAAAGGGTCAAATCAGAAAAAATATTCTGAAAAGTAAAATATTCATTTAACGCTTTATAAGAAACATCAGTCTTATAATCAGGATGTTCTAGAATTGCTTTTATTTCTGAACCGAATATTAATTTTTCTCCGTCATCAAAATAGTATAGTGGTTTAATGCCATATCTGTCCCTTGCAAGGATAAGCTTTCGTTCTTTTTTATCCCAAATAGCAAAAGCAAACATTCCATTAAACTTCAATAGTGCTTCTTTCCCCCAACATGCCCAGGCGTTAACAACTACTTCCGTATCGGTTTTAGAATGAAAGACATAACCTTTACTCTCCAGTTCCAGTTTCAGCTCCCTGAAATTATAAATTGCACCATTATAAACAATTATGTAACGTTGATCATAGCTGAGCATCGGTTGGTGCCCTGCGGAAGTTGGATCAATTATCGCTAACCGGCGATGTCCCAGGCCAACATAATCGCCATTCCATAAACCCTGATCATCGGGACCACGATGCTCAATAATCTCTGTCATCTTTTGAAGAAGCTTCGTTGAAACAGGTTGTCCCTTATAATTAAATATACCCGTTATCCCACACATTAATAAATATCATTTAAAGTTTTAAAAAGAAAATGGACCTCTTCTTCTGTCATTGTCGGATAAAAAGGCAAAGCTAAGGACAAACGGTCAGCCGCATAAGCATTTGGAAAATCCATAGGGCGAAAGTGATATTTGTTCTGATAATATTCCTGAACATGCACAGCATGAGTCCCGGGCCTTGTAACAACCCCTTTCTCTTCCAAAGCTTCCATTACTTCATTTCTTTCCTTGTGTAATCTGTCTATCTGAGATTTGTCCTTATGAGCGATGGCATTTAATGCTTCCTCAGGCTTAAAAAGAGTACAATATGTCTGATAACCGTGTGAATAGTCTTCGGGAACAAAAGGCTCTAACAGCCAGTCAATTTCAGACAGGCGATCATTAAACGCTTTGGCTAGTTTCTGTTTTCGGTTTAATATATCGTCGATTTTTTTTGATTGTGCCACACCCACAGCACCTTGCAAATCGGTCATGCGCAAATTATGCCCCAACGTTGGGTATTCAGTCATTTCAAAACTTTTAATTCCTTTATGGCGTTCATAATCATCCTTAACAGCTCCATGATCCCGTAACCTCCTGGCAGATTGATATACCTGTTCATTATTAGTGATAATCATTCCCCCTTCACCAGTAGTGATTGATTTTCTTGGATGAAATGATAAAATGCCACCGTCTCCAAAAAGTCCACAATGAGTATCTTCCATTTTCCCACCTAATCCACAGGCACAATCTTCAACAATTTTCAAAGAATTTTTCCTGGCCAAAGATTGAATGGCAATCATATCTGGTGTTAATCCAAATAATGTAACCGGATAAATAGCCTTTGTTTTTGAATTAATCTTTGATTCAATTTGGTGAACATCAATATTATATGTTTGAATGTCAATATCACAAAAAACCGGTTTTCCACCATAATATTCGATGGAATTTGCTGTTGAGATCCAGGTAAAGGCTGGTAAAATTATTTCGTCATTTTCATTCACCCCAATAATTTCAGACATAATAAACTGTCCTGATGTACATGAATTCAGAGCTACAGCATATTTTGCTCCCGTAAATGCCGCAATTCTCTCTTCAAATTCTTTCACAAAAGGCCCCTGAACCAACCAACCAGTCTCTAAAGGTTGTTTTATCAGTTCAAATTCTTCTTCGGTAATAAATGGTTTAGTTATAGGCAACTTCATACTTCAATCCAGATTTTGACGCCATTCGATTAATTTCAATAATCCCTCACGTAGCCCGAATTTATATTCAAATTGTATTTCATTTCCTGCTCTCTCTGTGGAACCAATGCGATTTTTTACTAATTGCCGGGCATCATCCTTATTATAAGGCTTAAAAGAAACCTTTAAATCAGAATTTTTAAGCTCCAGAATAGTATCACAAAGCTGTTTTACAGAAGTCTGCACTCCCGTTCCTACATTATAAAATTTATCGCTTTGAGAAGCTTTCAAAGCTAAGACATTGGCTCGTGCGACATCTTCAACATAAATAAAGTCATAAGCCTGAGAACCGTCACCGTTAATTTGCGGTGGTTCTCCTGCATCAATCTTATTAAGCATTATAGGTATCACTCCTGAATAGACAGAATCCTGATTTTGATGGGGGCCATAAACATTCATATAACGCAATCCAATATAATCAAGGTTATATCTATCAAAAATAGCTCGGCACATAGCTTCACCGGAAATTTTAGTAGCTCCGTAAAAATTTCTGTTATTAAATGGATGATCTTCCGTCATGGGCACTTCCTCAGCATTCCCATAAACAGAGGCAGAAGATGAATAAATTAACTTTTTGATATTATTGTTTACACAAGCCTCCAGTACGTTATATGTCCCTGCTATATTTACTTCAAAAGCAGTCCGGGGGTAATCTTTGCAATGCAAAAGCCACATAGCAGCAAGATGAAAAACATAATCCACCTCTTTCATGGCTGAATCCAATACATCAACATCTCTAATATCTCCACCATCCGGAAAAATATTACACCTGTCATCCTGTAAAGGTTCGCGAATATTATCCATTTTACCACGGGCAAAATTGTCGTAAATAAT
The DNA here is from genome assembly GCA_051747065.1 of Bacteroidota bacterium. Classification (GTDB taxonomy): domain Bacteria; phylum Bacteroidota; class Bacteroidia; order Bacteroidales; family UBA12077; genus JAGXLC01. Next base: position 13,905 of record JBNJFT010000058.1, read on the forward strand.
AACCCTGGCAACCTCTTCCTTAAGCAATTCACGAACTACAAAGCTGCCTATAAAGCCAGCTCCACCAATAACTAAAATTTTAGAACCTTTGAGACTCTTCATTTCTATATTGTTTAATTGTTAGATTTGAATATCTTTTTTTGAAATATATTAATGGGAAATTCATAAATCACACTTTATAATACCACC
>JBNJFT010000059.1:0-13922 GCA_051747065.1 Bacteroidota bacterium
CCTATTGACCAGCCAAATGATCATACCTGACACCATTAGGATCAACATACTCTTTCATTAAATTTGCCGTCAGGCATGAGTGGGCAGGAAGTATCCCGATAAAATCGCCTGTATTATATTCAAGTAAAGCTTCAGAAGTGACAGATATGGTTCCGTGTTCCTGGGAAACTTTAGTCAGCAACATTTTATTCTCAGGGAATATCCAGCCTTTATCGTTCAAAGTTACTGCATAACCATAAATCTTCTTTCCTCCTTCATAAAAAGTATCTTTTGAAAAATGAACAGCTCCGCCATAAATAACCATCTCATTTCTATCACGGTGCATGGAAACTATAGGACATGCAACACTTATAGCTATATCCGAAAGGTTGCAGGCTCCTAACCTGTATTGTTGCAGATCATAAAAAATAAAATTTCCGGGCCTTATTTCATCAATCCCTTCAAAATTATCTGCAAGACTGCATGAAGGGGTATCGCCAATTGAAATAAGAAGGTTCTCCCTGATAGAATGCAAAGTCTCCTGCACCTTTTTCATTCTGTATTTCGTTTCTTCATGTATTTGAACGATTTCCGAAATTGAATTTGCATGGTAAGTCTGCCCGGAATGACAGAGTATACCTTTTAAGTTTAGTTTTCCAATTTCATTGATTGCACCAGCAAGCGCTTGTAATTCTTCCTGATTATCCCAAACAACTCCCGTTCGTTTGTAGCCTGCATCGATTTTAATATACACATCTACTTCATGGGAAAGGTGTTTTCCAAGGTATTTAACACTTTCAATATTCAACACAGTCAATGAAAGTTTTATCTTCCGTGCAAGTTGATTAATTGCATCAATCTCATTAATATTCAAAGGAAACGCAATCAATATATCATCCCATCCAAACCGCATAAAATACTCAGCCATATCCACAGAAGAAACCGTTATTTTATCAATCCCCAATTCTCTATACCATTCACTTATCATCCCCGATTGGTGTGTTTTAAAATGCGGTCTGAACAACAAATTGTGCTTCCTCGCTTTCTGATCCATATTGTATAGATTCTGCTTAGCCTTTTCCGGGTCTAAAAGCAATGTAGGTTTTGTAAATGTCATAGAAGTTATTCCTTTTTTATTTTGCAGAATTACTCATTTCAAAAAATTAAGGCTTTTCCAAATTATTGAAAAACCTTTAAAATTTCATTTGCATGGGGAAAAAAATTAGTCCTGACAATTATTTAAAATCCTTCTAAATAAACTTCCATAAGGTTAAAGATGACATAAAGCATCTGTTATTTGATAAACATATATATCTTTGTACGCAAAATTGAATTGCAGAAAAATTTTATGGCAAAAACAGTAATTGAACATAAGGGGAAGATAGATTCAATTTCAGAGAACAAGATTAAGGTTCATTTTCTAAATGTCAGTGCATGTGCCAGCTGCCACGCAAAAGGTGTTTGTACTGCTTCCGACATGGAAAGTAAAGAAGTGGAAGTGTTTGACACAAGCGATAAATACCATGAAGGAGAAGAAGTAAACATTATTTTACAGCAATCACTTGGGTTCAAAGCTTTATTGTATGGTTATGTAGTTCCATTCTTTTTAGTTCTTATAACTTTATTCACTCTAAATGCATTTACCAACAATGAAGTCATCGTTGGTGTTGGAGCGCTGGGAATATTAGTTCCTTACTATCTCGCTCTGTACTTTTTAAAAGATTATTTTGAAAAAGTATTTTCATTTAAAATACAAAAACTCGTATAAATCATTCTATTATGACAACAACCATTTTATATACGATTATTTCTTTAAGTGGCTTAGGAGCAATCGCTGCAATTATTTTATACATTGTGGCTCAGAAATTTAAAGTTTATGAAGACCCTCGTATTGACGAAGTAGAAGAAGCTTTACCTGCTGCTAACTGTGGTGGATGTGGCTTCCCGGGTTGTCGTGGATTTGCTGAGGCATTAGTTAAAGCTGATGACCTCTCCGAATTCAATTGCCCGGTAGGTGGCAATGAAACAATGCAAGATGTTGCAAAAATTCTCGGAAAAGAAGTAGAAGAGAGAGAACCACTTGTTGCAGTTGTCCGATGCAACGGAACACCAGAACACAGGCCAAAAACGAATGAATACGACAGTGCACAGACATGTGCCATTTCCTCATTACTTTACGGAGGGGAAACAAGCTGTCACTATGGATGTCTCGGATTTGGTGATTGTGTGGAAGCTTGCGACTTCGAGGCAATTTATATGAATAAAGAAACCGGCCTACCATATGTAATTGACGACAACTGTACTGCTTGTAACGCATGCGTTGAAGCCTGTCCAAATGACATCATCGAACTGAGAAAAAAGAACAAAAAGGACAGAAAAATATACATATCATGCGTAAACCAGGACAAAGGAGCGATAGCCCGTAAAGCTTGCAAAGTTGCATGTATCGGTTGCGGAAAATGTGTTAAAGTTTGCCCGTATGACGCAATAACCATGGAAAACAACCTGGCTTACATTGACTCATACAAATGTAAACTTTGCAGGAAATGTGTTGAAGAATGTCCGACAAGCGCAATTCTGGAAATAGGATTTCCGCCCAAAAAGAAGAAAAAGGCTGAAAGTGAAAAAGAAACCAAAGACGAATCATCGAAAGTTTCAAATAAAGGAAACAACTAATATCTAACCAATATTATTAACTAAAACAGAGGAGGCAAAAGTGTTAAAAACATTTTCAAAAGGTGGTGTTCATCCGGCTGAAAACAAACTTACAGCGGACAAACCCATTGAAAAAGCGGGGCTTCCGAAACAAGTTACCATACCCATTGCACAACATATCGGAGCACCCTCCAAACCTGTTGTTAAAAAGAAAGATCAGGTTAAGGTGGGCGATGTCATAGCAAAAAGCGAAGGTTTTGTTTCTGCAAACATTCATTCATCCGTTTCAGGAACTGTAGCTAAAATTGACAATGCACTTGATCCCTCAGGTTTCAGAAAACCCTGTGTGATCATCAATGTTGACGGTGATGAATGGAATGAAAACATCGATACAAGTCCTGACCTTGTAAAAGATTTTTCCCTCTCCGCACAAGAAATACGTGACAAAGTATCAGAAGCAGGTATAGTTGGATTGGGAGGAGCTACATTTCCTTCCCATGTAAAATTATCTGTTCCGGAAGGCAAAAAAGTAGATACTCTGATAATCAACGGAGTTGAATGTGAACCTTATCTGACATCTGATCATAGGGTGATGTTAGAGCGTGCTGAAGAAATGTTAGTCGGTATTCAACTTTTAGAAAAAGCTTTAGGCGTTAACAGAGTATTGATAGGAATAGAAAATAACAAACCTGATGCGCTTGAGCATATACAAAATCTTGTAAAAGATAAAGAAGGCATCGAGGTTTATCCCTTAAAAGTAAAATACCCACAAGGCGGTGAAAAACAACTAATAAAGGCATTAATCAACAGAGAGGTTCCATCTGGAGGACTTCCACTTGATGTCGGCGTAGTTGTTCATAACGTAGGTACTTCCCTTGCTGTTTATGAAGCTGTTCAGAAAAATAAACCATTGGTAGAAAGAGTAGTTACAGTTACCGGCAAATCTCTTGAAAAACCATCCAATTTTATGGTAAGGATTGGCACGCCGGTAAAGGACGTAATTGAAGCAGCAGGCGGTTTACCCGAAGATACAGGAAAAGTGGTAAACGGCGGCCCGATGATGGGGAAGGCTTTAAACTCCCTGGATATTCCTGTAGTGAAAGGCACTTCAGGAATTACAGTTATTCCCGAAAAAGAAGCAAAGCGCGATAAAGAACTCAATTGTATACGGTGTGCAAAGTGCGTTACGGTTTGTCCTATGGGGCTCGAACCATATTTACTTAAACAACTTGCTCAATTGGAGCGATTTGAGGAACTGGAAAAAAATGACGTAATGGATTGTATGGAATGCGGCTCTTGTGCCTTTGATTGTCCTGCGAATATTCCTTTACTCGATTATATACGATATGGAAAAGTTAATGTAAGTCAAATAATAAGAAACAGAAAACAGAAATAATGAATAAGACACTTAAAGTATCGCATTCACCACATGTTTTTGAAGATACTAGCGTCAAGAAATTGATGTACGGTGTTGTAATAGCTCTTGTTCCAACATTAGCATGGTCTGTTTATGCATTTGGTATTGGAGCTATTATTGTAACAGCCGTTTCAGTAGTATCTTGTCTCGCTTTTGAGTTTATCATTCAAAAATACCTTTTAAAGCAGCAGCCTACAATTACTGATGGCTCAGCCCTCGTAACCGGACTGCTGTTAGCTTTTAATGTTCCCTCTAATCTACCCATAGGTATTATCATCATTGGTGCTCTGGTATCTATTGGAGTTGGCAAAATGACATTTGGAGGTTTGGGGTCCAATCCCTTTAACCCGGCATTAGTAGGAAGAGTATTTCTGTTAATATCTTTTCCGGTGCAAATGACAAGTTGGCCTAAACCACAAGGGTTCGAAACAAAATACGTTGATGCTGCAACCGGAGCAACTCCTTTGGGCATTCTACAGGAAGGAGAAAAACCAGTAACCCAATTGATGGATAAAATGCCAGGTTATAACGAACTATTCATGGGGCAGATGGGAGGCTCCCTCGGGGAAATGGCAGCTTTTGCCCTGATCATTGGCCTTGTCATTATGCTATACATGCGAATTATTACATGGCATATCCCTGTATCCATCATTGGTAGTGTGGGGATTTTTGCCGGTATATTATGGCTGGCTGATCCAACCCAATATGCCGATCCATTGTTCCATATACTTTCAGGAGGCCTGCTATTAGGAGCGATATTTATGGCCACTGATTATGTTACTTCACCCATGTCTAAAAAAGCTATGTTGATTTACGGAGTTGGCATTGGAGTTTTAACCGTGCTCATTCGTGTGTTCGGATCATATCCGGAAGGTGTATCATTTGCTATTTTAATCATGAATGCAGCCGTTCCATTGTTTAATCAATATATCAAACCTAAGCGATTTGGAGAGGAGGTGAATAATGGCTAGTAGAGAATCCACTTTTACAAATATGGTGCTTACCTTATTCATAGTAACACTTGTAGCTTCATCTACCTTAGGATTGATCTACAAAGTAACTAAAAATCCTATTGAACAGGGTAAACTGGAAAAGAAAACACAAGCTATAAAAAATGTTGTTCCCGATTTTACCAACCAACCTCTCGAAGAAGCTCATAAAACAGAAATAGATGGTATGGAAATTACGCTATATCCTGCAAAAAAGGAAGGTAAATTAGTGGGCGTAGCCGCTTCTACAATTACTACCAAAGGGTTCAGCGGAGAAATAAAACTTATGGTTGGATTTAAATCTGACGGAACAATTAACAATATAGCTGTTCTCGAGCATAAAGAAACACCGGGATTAGGCGATAAGATGGAAAAATCAAAATCTGACTGGAGCCTCCAGTTTAACGGCAAAGATCCCGAGGATTTTGAACTATATGTACAAAAAGACGGAGGCGATGTAGATGCCATTACTGCCTCTACTATTAGTTCACGTGCCTATTGCGATGCAGTGCGCAGAGCATACGAAGCATTTAAAAAAAGGAATGAATAATGAATCAGTGGAAAAATTTCAGTAAAGGATTTATAAAGGATAATCCTGTATTCGTTTTGTTTTTAGGATTATGCCCGGTATTAGGTGTAACTACTTCAGCTTATAACGGTCTTGGAATGGGATTGGCAACTACTTTTGTATTGGTAATGTCCAACCTTGTAGTTTCGACTATAAAAAACCTAATTCCAAGTAAGGTAAGAATTCCTACTTTTATCGTTATTATAGCTTCCTTTGTTACTATGGTAGAAATGCTCACAGAAGCTTTTGTACCAGATCTTTATGAGCAGCTTGGTTTATTCATACCGTTAATTGTTGTAAACTGCTTGGTGTTAGGTCGTTCAGAAGCTTTTGCCTCTAAGAATGATATATTCTCTTCTGTAATCGACGGACTTGGAATGGGATTAGGTTTTGCCTTTGCTCTGACAGTTCTTGGAGGAGTCAGAGAAGTCCTGGGAAGCGGCTCATTAACACTACTGCCTGATATTGCTGAATTTTCAATATATCAAGGTGATGGGATGCTGGTCTTTGTCTTGGCCCCCGGAGCATTTATAGCATTAGGTTACCTGATCATGTTAGCTAACAAACTTAAAAAGAAAATGTACTAAGCTATGGAATATTTTGTTATTATAATCGGTGCAATTTTTGTAAACAATATAGTTCTCAACCAATTTCTTGGACTATGCCCCTTTATTGGCGTATCAAGCAAGGTTGAAACTGCTATAGGGATGGCTGGTGCAGTAACTTTTGTTATGACTATAGCCACAATTATTACCTATATTCTTCAAAACTACATTCTCATTCCTTTTGGAATAAGCTTCATGCAAACCATTACCTTTATATTGGTTATTGCATCGTTGGTACAGCTTGTTGAAATTATACTGAAAAAAGTTAGTCCCCCGCTGTATCAGGCTTTAGGTATTTTTCTCCCACTGATGACAACAAACTGTGCAATATTAGGTGTTGCAATTCTAGCTGTTCAAAATGACTATAACCTGCTGGAAAGTGTAGTTTTTGGTCTATCAAGCGCTATTGGTTTTGGATTGGCATTGATCTTATTTGCCGGATTACGTGAACATCTGGATCTGGTTAATGTTCCACCGGCTATGAAAGGTGTTCCTGCTGCTTTTGTTGCAGCTGGTTTATTAGCCCTGGCTTTCATGGGTTTTGCCGGTTTGGTATAATCGCCTGTCAACATAATATATTTTAAACATAAAAAGAAAGCCCGGTAGTTTATATCGGGCTTTACTTTTATTTAGGCACATTCAGAAGTAGAGGCAAATATTAAAATAGTTTTACTGTTTTATCAATTTAGAGGTAACAGTTTTAGTCTTCCCTGTCATTTTGACTAAATATACGCCTGCATCGATATCTGCTACTGAAAACTCATTTTCTCCTTTTAAATGTATTTTCTTTACCAATTTTCCCTGGTTAGAGTATAGTTCCACTGTGATTTCTTCTCCTAAAAGCTGGGAACTTCTAATGAAAACCTTGTTTGTTGCAGGATTTGGATAAATTAATCTATTGTTTTTATTTACAATCTCAACAATATTTGAAATAGGTGAACTCATTTCAAAAGAGCTTTTCTTCTGAATATCTCTCTCAATACCTATTCCATAAAAAACAGGCTTATCAGCAGATGGATTATCAGTATAAGAAAACAAAGTATTCTGTATCTGATCTATCTTTTGTAGGTTATCTTTTGAATTACCTCTGTAAATCGTATATGTGTTAAAATTAATTCCTTCATACCCATCCCAGATTAAATTATAATTATCATTTAAACCTTGATTAATGGTAAGATGAATGGTTTTATGAGCCTTACTCAAATCTGTTTCCCTACCCAATGTGTCTGTTAAGGAAATTCTATACCTTGCTGCCCTTTGTGTCGGGGAACTATTTTCATCCAGATATTCTCCTGGTTCGCTTGAATTTACGACACTAACTTTTTCATATTTATCTGAAGAAGGAGTTTCCTTATACACATTATAATGTTCAATCAACGGATTGTCTGTCTTATTCCAGGTAACTTTATTGTTGTTTTCATCTGTTACTTCCACAAAAGATATGGCAGGTACAGCAGGAATATCAGGTTTTTCTCGAACTGAAATAAAATCTTCCTTAACTTCTTTATCATTTCCATCTTCATTTGAAACTTCCAGCGTTACTCTATAATCTCCATTTGTTGAGTAACTTACTGTTGGGTTCTCTTTGTCGCTCGTTGCCGGTTCGCCTCCTTCAAAAGTCCAATTATATGAATTCTCATGTTCAGAAATATTCTTGAAATCAACTGCTTCTCCTTCAAATATTGTTGTTTGATCAGCGTTAAACTCAGCAACCGGGTTAAAGGTAGCTTCATAGTATCGATCATGCTTAAGGTCATCTATATAAATCATACATTCCTCACTTGTTGATGATTGCCGAAATAAGAGTGCATCTATGGTAATTTTTTCAGCATCGAATTGTCCATTTCCCGTTATTGCCTCCAAATTCGATGATTCTAATGGGAAAGAATATTTAACCCACGCTCCGTTATTATTAACCTGTTGTGCTGAAACCTCCTCTATTCCATCAGAATCATCAAGCCATACAGATATTTCTGCACTGGAATGAGCCGTACTTGTAGCCATCCAAAAAGTGACAGCTCCCTCCGTAGTCATCTCATAGTTTTGATCCGGATCTCCTGCTCCTGAAAGAATTCTCACTTGCCAATCGGACGAAATGTTTGAATCATCTATCAAATCAAGCCTTAGAGAACCTCTGCCATTATATGCCATATTTTGAGATTGATCGATCTCAGAATTTGAAGAAATTCCTTGCGTACTTCCACTAAATGCGGGGGAAGTATAAAAATGCCCTTTATCTTTTTCAAAATTATCTATCACAGTAACTCCATCACGTTCTTCAATAGTAAAGCTTTGTGGTTGACTATAAGCAGTCAAACCAGTTTCAGATTCCCAGCCCCTGACTGTCCAGAAATATTTTCTGCCTTTTTCGGGTTTGGAATATGAATCCTCACTGCCCTCTTCCCATAAATAATGTAATTCTTTAGTACCGGCATTCACCTGTACCGTTTCATTTACAGATGCGGTATCAGAAAATCCTTCCTCTTCATCCCAATTGAATACATTGGTGGAAACCTGAACCCGAAAGGAAGAACCTTCAACCTCCGAATCCCACTCTAATCTTACAGGTGATTCCACTGACATTGCCATATTTTCCGGTGAAAGTGGTTCGGGAGTATAATTGTTTTCATCATTAAGATAGGCGAACCAGTCATTCCACGGAAGAGGACCAGGGCAGCTGGTATTCGTCCCCGGCATATCATCATGCCCACAAATGCCTTCAGGCCCATAAGACCTTTCTTTTCTTATATTATACATATCACACATGGAATTTGCCAGATCCGCAGAAGCTTCCAACATATCAGGGCTATTCCATCTTTCAGGATTTGTTACTGTTGCATCATGTTCAACCCCAACTGAACGTGCATTATTTGGATATCCTGTGGCTCCACAATGCCATGCCTTATCTGCAGTTCGTACAGATTGATAAATCGTACCATCTTCAGCTATAATAAAATGTGCACTAGCCTCTGCATCGCAATTTTTAAACCAAGAAATCGAACCGGCAACTGTTCCTGTTCCAATATAATGATTTACATAAGTATCAACATTTGTTCCGTTCCTTGAAGAAAAATTACAGCTTGTTAATTCATCAATGGCTCCGGGATAATCTACGGCTTTTCCACCTTTATTAAAGTCATATTTAAATTTAGAACTAACATCAATTTTTGAATGGGCTGGCAACCTGAAAGCTTCTCCCCACAGGGTTTTGCCTTCCACTCCTTTACGAAGTATTTCGAAATATTTTCTTGCCTGCAATTCTCTAAGTCGATCAGTAATCAATCCTGAGATTTTTTTTGCCGGAGTATACCATTCCTCTAAACTTTGAGGATACTCCTCCTCCTGTTTACCATAATAAGCGAGCAAAGCGGCTGCGCCTTGAATGTTCAGCCGAGGAGAATTTTTCAATTCTTCAGGTGTCTTATCAATTAGTTCAGCTGCATCGTTTAAAGTAGTGCTATAATTGTTATCAACCAAATGCATCATTCCCCAGCCATAATCAATACTCGGCCCCAGGTGGGTGAAATTGGTCTCCACATAAGCTATCGCTTGCATAAGTTCCATTGGTACATCGTATTGTTCAGCGTACCGTTTAAAATAGTTCTGAATTGTTTCAAAACCTGGATGAGGCTGGTTTAAATAAGACAGCCACATTCTTTCTTTTTCATCAAGAACCTTTGAAGTGTCTGTAAAAGAAGAGAAAACTGTTAAATAAGAAGTAAAATCTTTCTGCAAATACATATCTCCGCTTTTCCTGACAATTGTGTCAGGTTCCTGATTTAAAAATGTTTTGATATCAAGAGAATCAACCTGGCTAAACACTTGGCAATTAGAATATAAAAGGCCAAGAATTAAAAGAAAGGAATACTTTTTCATACAAATAACTTTTGGTTTCTAATAAAATGGTTAAGGTACCACTAAGATGAAAAATCTTCCTAACTTTTACAAGTAAATATAAAAATATATTAAAAGTGACTAGAGAATAAAAGGGAAATTGTTTATTTAATAATGATTTCTTGGTAAAATCTTCACAATTCAGAGTTTTTTATTTATTTTTATCTCAGGGAAAGGATATATACAATACAGGCTATGCATTATAAAAGACCATCAAATTTATTTCTGCTGCCACTTCTGTTACTACTCTCCTGCAGCCATTTGCATTCCAACCCTTATGAAATTTTAGTATTGAATTCTTATCATAAAAATTTATCATGGAGTGAGTCTACAATTAATGGAATTGAAGAAGGATTTAAAGAGCATTTATCAAAACCGTGTGAGCTTCATATTGAATTTATGGATAGCAAAAGAGTATGGAATCAGGAATATATCAATCTCTTCAAACAATTAATCCAAACCAAATATCAGAACATTTCTCCTGATCTTATCATCGCCAATGATGACAACGCAATGGATTTTTTACTGAATAACAAAAAAAAACTTTTCCCAAATTCCCCCGTTGTAACTACGGGTATTACTCTTTCCTATAACTATCCATCTGATTATACAGGTATTACTGAAAAAATTGATTTTTGTGCGAATTTTAATCTGATTCAAGAACTTCATCCAGATACAGAACATCTTTACATTATTGTTGATAATACAAAAACAGGAAAATTAATTAAGCGAGATATAAAGAGGGCATTAAAACGTTCAAGCTGTAATTTCGACCATTCATTCCTTACAAACTATACTTTAGACGGACTAACTAAAAAAGTAAGATCACTATCATCTAAAGATAAAAACAATGCTTTTTTTCTTACAACCTTTAATAAAGACAAAAACGGAAAGTATTATTCGTTTTCAGAAATATCAGAAAGTATAAATAAAGCCTCCTCTGCTCCTATATATGGCCCATGGAAATTTTATCTCGGAAAAGGTATTGTAGGGGGAAAAATAATTGACGGATATGAACAAGGGAAACTTGCTGCAAAAGCGGGAACCAAAATACTGGAAAAAGGAAAAATTCCTCAGGAAATCCCCATATTAAAGGCACCATCAAAATATCAGTTTGATTATGACGAATTAAAACGATCTAATATTTCATTGGCCGACTTGCCAGAAGGCGCCATTATTATTAACAATCCATTTGATAAAATAAAGGAAAATTTAAATATTATCATTTTCACTGTCAGCTTAATCATTCTTTTGATCGTATTAATTTTTCTGCTTCTGAGATATAATAGATTAAAAAAGCTGAGAATCACTGAACAAAAAAAGTACTTAGACGAACTCGAAACAACAAATAAAAAGCTTGAAAAAGAGAAAATAAAAGCAGTAAAGGCACACGAGTTAAAATCAAACTTTTTAAAAAATGTTTCACATGAAATAAAAACGCCACTTAATGCCATTCTCTCATATTCCAGTTTAATAGAAAACAACAATACTGGTGAAACTAATGACAATGAACAAAGCAACTATTATAATTACCTTCGTCTAAATAGCAGAATACTACAGAACCTAATTAATAATATTATTGATCTCTCAAAGATAGAGACGAATCAATTTAAACTCAATTATTCAAATTTTGACCTTAATCAAATGCTGGAGGAACTCCATGAATATGCTCTCCAGATAATAAAGGAATCAAACAGAAACAATCTGACAATACAAACTGAAAAAGGAATCAAGAGAAATAAATTTTTTATTCGTAGTGATGAAGACAGATTAAGGCAAGTATTTATAGATTTATTAAACAATGCGATTAAATTTTACAATTCTGGTTCCATAAATTTCGGATATCAGGTTGAAGGTAATACTATTCTTTTCTTTGTTAAAGATTCCGGTGTTGAAACAAATGAAAATGAAACATATCATATTCATGAGAGCGACTTAGGGAGAGATACTAATAAACCAATAGAAAACAAAGACACAGGCTTGGAAATATCATTTGCAAAAAAAATGATTGAAAATATGACAGGGGAAATATGGACTGATTCTCAAAGGAATAATGGCACTGTCGTTTATTTTACCCTTCCGTTATTCACTGCATCAAAAAAAGATGGTTCAACATCTTTTGAAACGAATATAAAGAATAACTGGGAAGGAAAATCAATACTCATAGTCGAGGATTCCCGTATGGCCTACCAGTTAATAAAAAAACTGTTAAAAGGGACAAATGCTACTTTTGAATTAGAAACAGATGGCAAAAGTGCAATAGAAAGATGTAAAAAAGATTACTCAATTGACCTTGTATTAATGGACATTCAATTACCCATCCTTGATGGCTATACAGCAACCCGGGAAATAAAAAAAGAACGCACTGATTTACCTATTATAGCTCAAACAGCAAATGCCATGTCAGATGACAGGAAGAAAGCTTTTGAGTCAGGTTGTGATGAATATATAGCCAAACCGATTGACAAAAAAGAGTTAGCCGAAAAGATCAATAAACTCCTGAACAAATAATTAATCGCCATACTCCTTTATCTGATAAATATCAGGTAGAATATAAATTCTCCATCTTTCTTGATCTAACAATAAACTGATCCAAAAAAGTGACTATTCCCATATAATGTTATGACGAAACTCAATTCAGGCTCTTTATTTCTAGTATAATTTTGGCATCTATTTTACAAAAAAATGAATGTCTAATGATACAAAAGAGCAAAGAAAAGATTCGTAATATTAAAAACACGGAGTTTCTGAGAAACCGAAGATATGAGGCTTTCATCTTCCTGATTCTCTTTTTTGGATTTTTTGGTTACCTGGGTAACATTATGGGAGTTTCAAACATGTTAAACACGATCATGAATACGGCCTGGGACTTGCTAATGAATACCGTCTTTTTTATTATGGGTATTACAGTTCTAACCGGGGCATTGGGCAGGTTAATGATTGAATTCGGAGTTGTACGCCTTTTGGAAATAGTTTTAGCCCCTTTAATGCGCCCCCTGTTTAATTTACCAGGTGTTGCTTCTTTAGCTGGTTTAATGACATTCTTTTCAGATAACCCTGCTATCATTAGTCTATCCAATGACAAACATTATAGCCAATATTTTAAGAAATACGAACTAATATCCCTTACCAATTTTGGAACCGCTTTTGGTATGGGGCTTGTGGTTTTAACATTTATGGCGCGGTTCGAATACTTTGGTCCTGCTTTGGTAGGCTTTGCAGGTGCGGTTTGTGGAGGAATCGTTTCAACACGGCTGATGCAATTTATGATTCGTAATAAAATATCTCCAAGTGAAGAAAAATGGCCAAAAGATCAGTCGGGTGAAATCTCCTTTAAATCAGAAGGTGGAGTTTTTCAGCGTTTTTTAAATTCTCTTCTGGATGGCGGCAAATCAGGTGTTGATTTAGGTCTCCAAATCATACCGGGTGTATTGATCATCAGTAGTATTATAATGATTGTCACGTTTGGCCCCGAAGATCCTTCTGCGGGATATCAAGGCCTTGCCTATGAAGGGGTACCTATTTTACCAAAAATCGGGGAATGGTTCAGTTGGCTCTTCAATGGATTATTTGGCTTTAAGAATCCTGAATTAATTGCGTTTCCGATCACATCATTGGGAGCAGTTGGTGCAGCACTTTCTCTCGTTAAAGCATTTATTGAACAAGGCATTATTACCGGAAATGAAATAGCTGTTTTCACTGCTATGGGAATGTGCTGGAGTGGTTACTTAAGCACCCACACAGCCATGCTTGATACATTAAATTTCAGGAGATTAACTTCTAAAGCCTTAATTGCCCATACAATTGGAGGAATT
>JBNJFT010000060.1:0-12892 GCA_051747065.1 Bacteroidota bacterium
ATCAAATTTTAACCCGAATTATTCAAGAATAATTCTGACGCTATTGAAAAACCTGGCTTTTTTCTTCAATAAATTTCGCAAAAAGCCGGTTTTTCTAATGCGGGGTTAAATAAAATTTTATAAAACGCTCATTCTTTCAATTAACACATTAAAATATCAGATATAATATTTTTTTGCATTCAACTGATAACTAATCTATTGCCGCATTCTGAATTCTGAGTTCAGAATTCTTATAAAAATTAGCCGGTACTTTTGGAACTGCCTAAAAAAACTCCTGCCGATTGACAGGAGTTTTTATTTAACTCTAAAGGCTTTTACAGCCATTTTTATATTACTTACTCAAATAACTTTTTGAGTAACAACTTTTTCTTCTATTTCTTTTTCTTCTGTTGTTTTTGCCGGTTTGGCTTTTGTTTTCCTTTTGGTGCCGCAGCCTTGATTTTTTTATGAACTGTGTCATAAACAACTGGAGAAGCTATAAACAAGGATGAATATGTACCAACAACAACCCCTACAAGAAGTGCAAATGCGAATCCACGAATAACTTCACCACCAAAAAGGAAAATTGCAAGCAATACAACAAAAGTACTCAATGATGTACTGAACGTACGGCTTAATGTACTATTAAGTGCAGAATTCATAATTTCAAATCTGCTGCGTTTCGGATAATTATTAATAAACTCACGTATTCTATCATAAACAACCACCGTGTCGTTAATCGAATAACCAACAACTGTTAATATTGCTGCAATGAAAGCCTGATCAATTTCCAGGGAGAATGGCATTATGGTATAGAATAATGAAAATATACCCAGAATTATCATCACATCATGGATGAGTGCAACGAGAGCTCCCAATCCATATTGCCAGTTTCGGAATCTGCCGAAAATATATAGGAATATTACAACCAGGGAGAACAATACAGCCCAAACTGCCTGAACTTTAATATCGTGTGCAATGGTAGGGCCAACTTTCATTGAACTCTTAATATTATCGTCCTTAAAATTTTCATAAGTAGTACCTTCTTCCAGGTATTCTTCCAACCCTTGATGCAGCTTTTTGTTTAATTCTTCATCTATATCTTTGCCATCTTCATCAATTTTATATTTGGTTGTAAGTTTTATTTGGTTGTCTTCTCCAAAAGTTTTCACAGTTGGTGATTGGCCTAAATCATCAGCCAGATCGTTTTTAATATCAACTGTACTAACTGGTTCCTCAAATCTGATGACGTAACTTCTTCCTCCTGTAAAATCAACTCCCTCATTTAAACCTCTTGTAAACAGAGACGTGATGCTAATCAAAATTAAAATACCTGAAATAACATAGAATATTTTCCTCTTATGTAAGAATTTCACCTTAGTATTCTGGAATGCATTCTCGGTTAATTTTGTAGCAAAAGTAATCGGTTTGTTTTTCTCCAGATACTTTTCAAAGATTAGCCTGGTAATAAACACTGCAGTAAACAGAGAGGTCAAAATACCAATAAGTAAAGTGGTGGCAAAACCTTTAATCGGGCCTGTTCCAAAAACAAATAAGATCAATGCAGTTAAGAAAGTTGTTATATTCGCATCGAAAATCGCTGAATAAGCATTTCTGTAACCATCTTTTACGGCTAATTTCACTCCTTTACCAGCTTTTAACTCTTCCCGTATCCGGTCATAGATAAGCACATTGGCATCCACAGACATACCGATTGTCAAAATAATACCAGCAATACCAGGTAAAGTTAACACGGCCCCTAATGAAGCCAATATTCCGAGAATAAAGAACATATTTGCCAGCAAAGCAATATCGGAGACCAAACCAGCTTTACGGCTGTAATATATTACCATATAAGCCAATACAACAATAAAGGCAATAAGGAATGATGTTAAACCGGCATTAATTGATTCTTCCCCTAAGGATGGGCCAATGGTCTGGCTTTGAATTATGTTTGCCGGAGCTGCCAATCTACCGGACTTAAGCACATTTGCAAGGTCTTTCGATTCCTGTACTGTAAAATCTCCGGAAATAGAAGTTTGCCCTCCTTTAATTTCCTGGTTTACCTGTGGAGCTGAATATACATAATTATCAAGGACAATTGCAAGATGCTCACCTACATTATTTTTAGTCAGTCGCGCCCACGTCTTTGCACCTTCAGAATTCATGGACATAGAAACTTCGGCATTAGCCTGGTCTCTTCCAAATTGTGAACGTGCGTCCGAAACCACATCGCCTGTCAATGGAGCATTCCCTTCTCTTCCTGTTAGTTTTATCGCATAGAGTGGATAATAGCTCTCACTTTCATCTGCCTGATAAGGTTTCACACCCCAAATAAATTTAAGGTCTCGTGGAAATAGCGAACGCACTTGTTCCATGCTTAAATATTCATTGACTTTTGAAGTATCGTTAAAATGAGCAAGGCCTACAACTGCACCGGGTTGGGGTTGATTATTGTTTGGGTTGAACATAGGTTGAAGCACACTAAACAAAGGATATTCTTTTTCCCTCTGCTGCCTCATAGCACTGGTGTCCTCTCCCGTTGTATCTTCCTCCATCTGATCCAGCAACGACTCCTCTTCAGTAGTATCCTGTTCTGTTTCTGATTGCGCTTGTTCAGAAGATTCTGCTTCTTCCGTGGAAGTTGTATCTTCCGATTCATCCATCCCCTCTTGAGCCTGCTGTCTCTCTCTTATTTTTTTATTGGCTTCAAATAAATTCGGATATACTTCAGGATTTTCGTACATTTCCCAAAACTCAAGACTTGCAGTTGTCTGCAATAGATCTTTAACCCTGTCTTGATCTTTCACACCGGGTAAATCCACCATGATACGCCCGGCTGTTTCCATCTTTTGAATATTTGGGGAAGCTACTCCAAAACGGTCAATTCTGGTTCTTAACACATTAAAAGAATTGTCAATAGCATCCTGTGTTTCTTCTCTCAATACTTCCAGAACTTCTTTATTGGTTGAATTATAATTTATTTTACCTTTTAATTCATAAGTGCTGAATATGGCAGCAAGGTTCGCATCTGGGTCAATTTCTTCAAATGCTTCTCCAAACAAGGTGAGATAATCCTCCCCACTTTCTTTCTGCATTTCATCAGCCCGTTTTAATGCTTTTCTAAAAGTTGAATCCTGACTGTTATTCGAAAGTGATCTAAGGATATCATCTACGGAAATTTCGAGAACAACGTTCATCCCTCCTTTCAAATCCAGTCCAAGGTTGATCTCCCTTTGTTGAACTTCACGAAACGTATACTGTCTGAGTCCCAAAAAATTATAAACGTCCGTGCCTGATATCGAGTCAAGATAATCATTCTTTTTCTCCAGATTTAAACTGGTCTTCCCATTTAATGTATCTGTAGCATATTCCTCTGCATCATTTTTCACATTTGTTGAAACAACTGTAAACGAGAGGTAATAGATACAAATCAACGTCAGTAAAATTGCTACTAATCTTATTGCTCCTTTAATCTGCATTGGTCAATATGTTTTAAAATTCAACTTGTTTTTGAGTTATCGTGCAAAGATATATTTTTTTTTTAGAATTGCACTATCAAATTGGAACAGAGAAATTCTTGATAAACAAGTTTTCATTTGGATATGGTTTTATTGTTCTATTGTTCTATTGTTAAATTGTTACATGCTGTTAAATTTAAGAAAGACGTGTTCTATCCATATCATTTGTCTATATGCTATGGATGAAGACTTACTCAGGCATTGTAACTACTACCTGATAAGTTTTTCGTAATCCGTTTCAATTGGCTCCTGTTCAATAAAATCGTATAAGGTAGTCTTTCTTATTTGATAATAATCTGTCCAGTAATTTCTTAATGCAGATATGTAATTTCGTTTGGCTACATCCTCTTCCTTTGAAGCAACATTCAAATCCAAAACATCAACTTTTCCCACCATAAATCTTTTTTTTGTTATGTCGTATCGCTTCTGGGCGGTAGATTCC
The DNA here is from genome assembly GCA_051747065.1 of Bacteroidota bacterium. Lineage (GTDB taxonomy): Bacteria > Bacteroidota > Bacteroidia > Bacteroidales > UBA12077 > JAGXLC01. The sequence goes on from JBNJFT010000060.1 coordinate 3,943, forward strand.
GTCTCTTCCTTTATTTTTACCTGATCATCCTGCAAATTGAACTTCATCACTTTTAATGAAACGTTTTGTTTAAATTCTGTTTTCGAGCGTTTGATGTTTGTCTGAACTACTTCGTTTCGCGATTCTGCCATTTTGAACTGCCCTTTCTTCTCTCCCCAGTCAAGAATAGGAATTTCCAACCCCAACCGGATGTTTTCCTGGTCTTGAGGGGAATTGTATACTTTACTGAATTCCGGGGACTTTTGAGTTAACCCGAAACTGGCAAAGAAATCGGCATTTAATCCTTTCTCTGCTTTGGCTCTTGCAACCTCTTTTTCTGATTGAATTAATTGCTTCTCGTAAGAGACCATTTCTGGATTATTTTCTAATGCCTTACTAACGGCTTTTTCTACTTCTATGTCTAAATCAGGGACTTCCTCAGGGGGAACAAGACTAATTTCTACCTTATCATTATACCCCAGAAATGAACGCAGTTTAATTTTGGCTGATTTTAAGTCAATACGAGCATCATTCATATTAGAACCAGCATTTAAATACTCTAATTTCATCTGCATCAGTTCATTTTCTGCAATGGTTCCTATTTCGAATCGCTCTTGTGATATCTGGTATAACGTATCTGCATTGGAATAATTTGATTTTGCGATTTCAAGATTCTTTTGCGCCAATATAAGATCAAAGTAATAATTGACAGCTTTTATAGTAACTTCTTCAAGATCAGCCAAATATTCCTTTTTAGATTCTTCATATTTTACAGGTTCGATTTTCCTTTCCCATTTAAATTCATTGAAAAGTAAGGTAGGTTGACGATATCCGATACTCACAGGAGTTGAACGGTAAGTTTGAGCTTCGTTATCTCCGAATTCATCAATCCTCTGAATATCCGTATTTACAAACAGTTGCCCGCCGGTAAGCCCAATGTTTTGGTAAAGATCAAGGTTGAGTGAAGAAGTATTGAGGTTATCTTCTACGTATGAATAGGAACCATCCTGATTCTGGTATTTTTCTATGGAACGGTTGAAGTTTGGAAATTCACTGCGCAAAGTAACATCCGGCAGATATCTAGCTTTATATGAACGATATTCCCAATAGTCTGCCAAAAATTGATGCTTAGCCACCATTGCATCCAGGGACTGTTCTCTTGCAATCTCAACTACTTCTTTCAATGTCAGATTTTCTTTCGTAGTTTGAGCTTTTATCGAAACAGAGGATATACAGAAAATAATTAACAAGAACATCAACCCTCTTTTTTGTCTAATAGCTAAATCCATAAATGTTGTATCTTTTGTATTTTATACTTGTTGCTTTTTCTATTGAGCGAATTTATAATAAAAATACTATTTTTCATGATCGATTCTCTGCCATACAGCTTTTATTGATTCCTTTTAAGAAAAAACACCGGAAGAAAGATAAAAACTCCTAACAAGGAAAAAACCAGACCCCCGATAGAACCCGCGGCAAATGCAAACCAAAAGGCTTCATTCTGCCCTCCGATAAGAAATGGCACCAAACCTAATATAGTTGATGTTATGGTTAAAAGGATTGGTAATATCTTATGATTAAAAGCTTTCAAATAGACATTTAAACTTCTGCTCCCTCTTGGTTGATTATTAAATTCATTAATAATATATAAAGTCGAATTTACCGTAATACCTGCCAATAAGATAAAAGCAGCAAATCCTCCCTGGTCGAAATTTATATTAAAGAGGTAAAAAGTAAGAAACACGCCAATAAATGACATTGGGATCAAAGATAAAATCACAAAAGGCTGCTTGAACGATTCAAAAAGTATCGAACAGATAAAAAAGATAATCAGAACCACTAGTAATAGCATTGATATTTTATTAGAATCCTGATCACGCCTAAAGTCATACTGTGGCCATTTAGCTTGATATCCAAGCGGCAAGGTATTGTTCATTTCATCAATGTTACGGGATAGTACTTTTTTTCTTAACGGAGCCGGTCCGGCAAAGTTAAATTCTACAGCTAACTGGTATTCCTGGTTTTTTTTGAATATGTCATTACCTGTGGGCTTTTTTGTAATATCACCTACCTGATTAAGTTTTATCATGCGGTTACCCATTTGAAGGGGATGATTCTCCAGCTTCCACCTCTCTAAACCGGGAGATTTAGATTGAAGGTTGACTTCCGTAAGTTGATCATCAATAAAGAATTTTCCAATGGAATTGGCATCCATTGCTTTTCTTTTGAGTACTGAATAGACTTTAAAAGGAGAAACCTTTTTTTGAGCCAAATACTGCTCGTCAAAATCTATTACAATTTTATTTCTCAGAGGCGGAGACCTCCATGAGCTTTCCCCCCGGATAGCCAAATCTTTTACCCGCTTATTCTTGCTCAGTTTTGCTCTCAGCATTTCTGCGAAGTTATATAGTTGATCGTAATTGTATCCAAACAAGTAAATTCTGGAGTCTTTATGATCTATGCTCACAGCATTACTAAACCCTTTGCCAACACCATAAATCGACCAATCCATACCACCCAGGCTGTTTGCTTTAGCAATAAGCTTACCTTTGAGTTTAAAAGGGAAATACCCTTTCTCATATTGATCTTTAAAATAAATAGTAATTCTTGAATTGCGGGAACTTTCAATCTCAGTCGTATAAAGATCAACCTCTTCAAATTTATTTAAATAATTTTCCATTTTTTTGAAGGCAGTGTTAATCTGCTGAATCGTTGCTCCTTCCGGCATTTTTCCTGACACATAAAGCTTTGTCTCCCCGGGTTGGCTGTAAAATGACGACTCATACACATGCTCCGTAAAAAGCCTGAGCGCACCTCCTAAATATTTATCCGTGACAGGCCGGATGTTTTGTTGAAACCATTCGCTGCCGATTGTTTGATTATATATCTTAGCTGCCGGGTTCTCTTTGTCTGTTTTTTCCGGCAACTTATATATAGGTGTTCCAAAAGCAAGAATTAAAATAATAATAAAAACCCATTTGTATTTCAACTGCAGTTGAATCCACTGTTGATAATACCTGGAAAACCTGACTACACGCTTTTTCCTTCTCACAAAACGCGGAGTGTGCCTGGGAAGAATATCAATTTTCTGAAGCACGGAAGGAATGAAAAATAATGCAACACAGAGTGAAACAGCAAGATTTATGATAATAATAAGACTAAAATCTACAAGCTTAAGCTGCTGTTCCTGGTTGAGAAAAAATACCAGGCTAAGCGCACCAATAGTTGTTAATGTGGCTGCCAGGATAGATAAAAATACTTTTCGGTTTCCCTGATGCCTGATGTGATCAGCCATTATAATGCTATTATCGATTATAATTCCCAACGATATGGTCATTCCGGCAAGGGAATAAATGTGAATTTCCAAATCAATTGCATAATAAAAAATCACGGCAATAGCTAAGTTTACAACCAGACTGATGGTTATCAACATCAAATATTTCAGCCTTCGACTAATCAGCAAAACAAACACCAACAAAACTACAACGGCAATAATGGTACGAATACCGACTTTCTTTAATTCTTTATCAATATAGTCCGTGGCATCGTACATTTTTTGAAGGGAATAATCTGGCGGAAGATTTTCTTCGATTTCACTGATTCTTGTTTTCACTTCTTTTGCAAGCTTAAGGCTGTTCACCTGTTTTTCTGCAGTAATCACCATATTGATGGTATTGAGCCCATTTACTCTGTAATAACTGGAAGGAACACGTTTTTTAAATTTTACTTCGGCAATATCATTCAAATAGATTATTCGCGTACCGCTCATTTTTACAGGAATGTCCTCCCAGACAGATTTATCATGTCGCTGAGTATTTACGCGCAATCTCATTTTTTTATCAGCATCATCCTCTTTAATTAATCCATAGCCAACATTTTGAGTTCTGAAATGATTTCTTAAGGCATTTTGAATATCTGTCGTATTAATACCAAATGTTCGTAATTTATCTGTTTCGTAAGAAATGAACCACTCATAGGGAGTTGCTCCGTAAACTTTAACGCTATGAATGCCATTAATGTTAGAAATTTTAGGCTTGATATAATTCTGTGCATGTTGTTGAATGTAATGGGCCGATGCGGAACCGTAAATGGCATAAGTAAGAAGAGATTGATTTTCATCTCCTGGAGTATTTACTGATATTACCGGATAGGTTGCTTGTTCAGGGAATTCTGAATAAGCCCGGCGAATATAAGACGAAACCTGAAAACGAGCGGCATCCATATCTATATCTTCATTGAAATAGACAGTAATACGGCCTTTTGATTTAGTTGTTTTGGATTCGACCTTTTCCACGCCTTTCATTCTGCTAAACAAAGCTTCCAAATCAGTAGTAATCCTTGACTCAATAATCCTTGCAGAGGCATTGTGCCAATTGTAATTTACAGTAATGGAGGGTAAAGTTCTGGAAGGAACCAGCCTGACATTAAGACGGGGAATAAGCGCAATTCCTATAATGGTCAGCAAAACAAAAATCACAATAATTGAAAATGCAGAAAAGGGTTTGTTGTTTTGATTTGCTAAAGTATGTCGTTTAATTCCTGTGATCATCTTAATTGCTTACTGATATTTTTAGTTTCAAATCAATTTAAAAGTTTGAAAAACCTCTCCCATTGCAGCCATTGTTCGCCTGCGTTGGAAAATAAGACCATAGTGGCTTTCCCGATCAAATGGCTTTCCGGCACAAATCCCCATGTTCGGCTGTCAATAGAATTGCTGCGATTGTCACCAAGCATGAAGTAGTAATTTTGTTCAAACTGATAACTGTCTTGTTTTTTTTCATCTATATACACTTTCCCGTTTTTTTCCTGAACAACATGCTGCTCATATTTTTCAATGATTTCCTTGTATAATGAAATATTATGGGATGTTAGTTGAATACTCTCTCCTTTAGCCGGTATATAGACCGGTCCGAAATTAAAATTCCGCCATTTGTTCTTGTCGTTTTCTTTTGCAAGAAATTGAGAGGACGATTTTTTATATTTGATCAAAGAATGATTATTCTGGTTAAACCTTTTGTAATAGTCTTTTTTTAATTCTGATGTCAACAATTTTACAGAGTCCACGAATGAGCTTTTCTCTATCTTTCTTTTGACTTTTTCGGGCATTATAACAATCATCACAGAATCAGCGGCATGAATAAACTCGACATTATATTGAGTTATTTTTTCACGTATTTTTTCAAACGGGTTATTTGAATAAATCCAATATTCATGAAGAAGCTCTTCTGGAGTGTCCATTAATTTATTGTTTACAAACAGACGATGCCCGGAAAGCTTCAGACTGTCTCCGGGAAGTCCGGCACATCGCTTAACATAAACATTCGATTCACTCGGATGATCAAACACAATGATGTCCTGATGTTTCATTTTGCCAAATCCTTTTAGCCGCTTGCCTGGTTTTGTTGATTCATTGTCTTTGCCGGTATAGAATATATTCAGCCAGGGCACTTCTTCTAAGCTCTGGGGCAAGTCAGGTCCATAAACCAGCTTATTTACAACAACAACATCTCCGGGCAAAAGCGTATTTTTCATTGATCCTGAAGGAATGTTGTAAATTTCAAAGAAAAACACCCTGATGAAGATGGCAAAAAGAAATATCAGAACAAAGTAAATCGGCGCTTTTATCCAGTAATTGTGGGAAATGTTTCTGAACACCCGTTTTGCCTTTTTGGGCATTGAAGCCAACAGGCCCCACAACAAAAGAAAAAATAACAATTGCAGCCAACTTGTCCACAATGTGAAAGCCACGAACAAAAAAGCTGTCAATATAAGGATACCATAATATTTACTGTGCGGTATGTTTATGAACTTTCTCATGCTGCCAGGGCGTATCGTTTTGATTGTTTACGTTTCAATAAATAATAAAACAAAGGAATAAAAAACAGGCTGACAAATGTTCCGAAAGTCATCCCTCCTATCACGGATATAGCCAAAGGTTTTTGCAGATCGGAGCCCATTCCTGAAATAAACAGAAAAGGTATCATTGCCATAATTGTTGTGATGCTGGTCATCAAGATGGGTTTTAACCTTCTTTTTCCTCCGATTATCAATGCCTTCAGCAATGGCATTCCATCTCTTCTCAAGCGATTGATGGTGTCAATTTTCAGAATGGAATCGTTTATAATAATGCCGATCATTACAATAATACCAATCAGTGACATAATATTAATCGTAGTGCCGAAGAGGTAAAGAAACAAAAATGCTCCGGCAATATCTATGGGCAACTCAAGCAGCACAATAAACGGCAAGCTGAGTGATTCAAATTGCGCTGCAAGAATAAAGTACAAAAGTAATATGGAAATAAGCAAAATCACAAATACCTCCGTTATCATCTGCTGGTTTGAAAATATGCTCCCCTGCCAGTTGACATCAAATTTGTTTTCCTGTCCTGTAAGTTGCTCCACCTGGTTCTGAATTTTCTCCGCATTTTCTTTTTCAACACTAAAGGGCACGGGAAAATATTCTCCCATCTTTCCGGCTGTTATTTCCTTAAAATCGCGGGAATTACGGAGATCAAGCAACTCCTTCAAAGGAATCTTTTCACCGCTGCGGTTGCGTATTTTAGCTTTATCAATCAAAGTGAAAAAGGTGTTTTCATGATGAGCCAGAATAATAGGCATAAACTGCTGACTGCTTTTTATTTCCGTAACCTGGTACTCACTGAATAAGCTTTTCAGTTTGTTGATCACCTGTTTTCTGCTCACATCATAAATGAGAAGCCGTTCGGGATCCAAAGCTATCTCTATATGTTCCTCTGATGGCACGGTTGATATTGTTTCATAATTAATGTTTGCAGAAATTTGTTCCACAAAATCATTGACTTCTGAATAATCAAGGCCTTTTTCTTTTTCAAAAGGTAAAATGCAGGCTACAAGAGGAGCTTCGTTGTCTGAAAATAATAATTCAAACACATTTTCCGGCGGCAGGAAAGTGTATTTTGCTTCAGGATATTGATCGCTAAGGAATTGCCGGATTTTCTGCTTTACCGGTTTTAACTCAAATTTCTGTTCTGCCCGTATGTAAATTTTTGATGCCTTCGGGCTTGTCGGGTTGTTCCTGTTCATCAAAAATTGCTGAGTGCCGGCATGAACAGCAGATTGATGAATCATGCTATCAATACTTTTCAGCAAGGATAGCGACCGTTTTTTATTTTCTTCGACATTGATTTTTTCATTCCAGTCTATTGAAACAAACATCTCGTTTTGTTTGATGGCAGGGAGCCTTTCTTTTCCCAATCCCTGATAGAAAAGAACTCCCACGGCTGTAACCAATATAAATAATATCAGAATTGCCTTTTGATTTCTAAAGACCAGGCGAAGCGCTTTTTCATATATCGAAAAATAATCAAACAGTCTGATTTTTTTCAATAGTCCGGCTTCCTGTGACTTATCTTTTTTGTAAACCAACTTGTAATACACCGGAATAAGGGTAATTGATACAAAAAACGAGGTGAATAGCCCAATAGCCACGGCAACAGCCTGGTCATAAAAGATAGCTCCTGCAAGGCCGCTGATAAAAATAAGCGGAATGAATACGGCACAAGTTGTAAGCACCGAACTAAGCAAGGGCCGGATGACTTCATTGGTACCTTTTCGGCATGCCTCCCGAAGTGAATTGCCCCGGTCAATATATTGGGTGATGTTATCGATGACAATAATGGAATTATCGATCATCATTCCAATACCCAGAACCAGACCTGATAACGAAATAATATTAATTGAAATACCGAATACAAAGAAAAAAAGTATACTAATTATCAAAGATGCCGGTATACTAATGCCGATAAGCAACGGAGACCGAAAATCACGTAAAAACAAAAACATAACAATAAAAGCCAACACTGCTCCCAATAAAAGTGTGTTTCCCAGATTATGAATGGAATAGTCCAGCAATTTGGTCTGATCGCGCATAATCTCGAAATGCAGGTCGGAATAATCCGAACGAAAACGAGTTGTTAACTCATCTAAAGATTCTTGCATGTCCTGCATGCGGGCACCCGACTTTTTTATAACCGCCAGAGAGACAGCATCTGCCCCCTGGGATGTAATCAGCCCGTTGCGTTTGGCAGGGCGAACCTCAACCTTTGCAATGTCTTTTAGTTTAATGGTTTTATCCCCGGATTTCAGGCGGATTTGTTCAATGCTATTTTTATCGGCCAGGGTTCGCTCAAATCGGAGATTGTATTGATAAATCCCGTCTTTTACAACGATATTGCCGAGTTTTAGGTTATTTTCCTTGATAGCTTGTTCTACATCAGAAAAATGCAGGTTCAGAGAATTCAATTTTTGTTCGTCGGGGATGATAGCAATCTCGGTCTTAACTGTTCCGCTGATATCTGCCATGGCCACCTCGGAGAGTTGCTCCAGGCGTTTTTTTATCACCTGATCGGTGAATCTGCTAAGTTCAATAAAACGACCGGAAACTTCTTTACTCTCAATATTTTCTGAATCATTTTTAGTCCTCGTTTTATCTGAATTCTCTCCCTTCAAAAAAGATTCTTTTGCCGTGATGTTCATATAAAATACGGGAATATCGGAAGCGCTTGCCTTTATCACTCTTGGCCGATCCAGATCATCGGGGAGATAATTCATTGAACGGTCTATCTTCTCATTGACCTCAATAAATGCAAGGTCTACATCGGTTCCATATTCAAATTCGAGCCGGACAATAGAATGCTCATCACGCGTTTCGCTCCGAATTGATTCAAGATGCGGCACCTGCAGCAATTGTCTCCGTATCGGTTTCACCACCCCGTTTTCCATCTGTCTGACAGGCATATTCTTCCCTTCAATCTGCACCGTAATCTCAGGCACATCAATATCCGGCATCAAAGAAACAGGCAGCCTTGTCATAGACACAAGCCCGACAATAACAAGGGCGATAAAAGTCATACTGACTGCTATTGGGCGGGATGTTAGGAAGTTTATCATTATTTTCTGTTGTTTATTCGGTTGTCATTCGGTTGTCATTC
>JBNJFT010000061.1:0-10156 GCA_051747065.1 Bacteroidota bacterium
CCGGAAAGAAGGCATCCGAACAGCATGCATGCTGGCAAAAAGCGAAGACATAATCCTGGTAGCAGGAAAAGGGCACGAAACATACCAGGAAATCAACGGTGTACGACACCATTTTGATGACAGAGAAGTAATTAAAAACGTTTTTAATCAAAATAATTAAGCTAAATTATTATGTTCTATCATCTTTTTGAATATTTGAACCAATTTGACTTTCCCGGAGCAGGATTATTCCAATATATATCCTTCCGCTCGGCAATGACTGTTATTGCCTCTTTGATTATCTCACTTTTATTTGGGAAAAAGATTATCAATTTGCTGGAAAAAAAACAGATCGGAGAAGATGTAAGAGAATTAGGATTAAAAGGAGAACAAAAAAAGGCAGGAACCCCAAGCATGGGAGGGTTAATTATTCTGGCTTCCATATTAATACCTACCATTTTGTTTGCTAACCTGACTAATATCTACATCATATTAATGCTTATCACAACAATATGGTTAGGAAGTGTAGGCTTTCTGGATGATTACATAAAAATATTCAAAAATGACAAAGATGGACTGGCAGGGAAATTTAAAATTGCCGGGCAGGTCGGGTTAGGATTAATCGTTGGTATCACTTTATTCGTTAGCGAAGACGTAACCATACGGAAAAAGATTCCAAAATCAGAAATAGAAGGGAAGACCGCAGTGGAAGTAATGGACCAGAACATCAATCGTGCAAAAAACAATGGAGAAGAACAATATACAAAAGATGTCAAATCAACTTCCACAACGATACCATTTTTCAAAAACAATGAATTTGATTATACCTATTTAGTCGCATTCCTTGGAAAACATAAAGATAAAGCAGCCTGGATTGCTTTTGTTATTGTTACCATTTTAATAGTAACAGCAGTAAGCAATAGTGCCAACTTAACCGATGGGCTTGACGGACTTGCCACAGGAGTATCCGCTATTATCGGGGCCACCCTGGGAATCCTGGCCTATCTATCAGGAAACATGATTTATGCCGATTACTTAAACATTATGTACATTCCTTATACAGGGGAATTAGTAGTTTACATGAGTGCCTTCATCGGGGCTACAATTGGCTTTATGTGGTACAATTCATATCCGGCACAGGTTTTTATGGGCGACACAGGGAGTTTGGCTATTGGCGGAATCATCGCGGTATTTGCCATCATTATCAGAAAAGAGCTTATGATTCCTATTCTATGTGGAGTATTTTTTGTAGAAAGCCTGTCTGTTGTCCTGCAAGTCGGATATTTCAAATATACAAAGAAAAAATACGGAGAAGGAAAGCGAATATTCAAGATGACACCGATTCATCACCATTTTCAAATAAAAGGATATCCGGAACCTAAAATAGTAATGCGGTTTATGATTGTTACAATTTTACTGGCAGTAATTTCAATCGTAACATTAAAAATCAGATAAGACCAGATGAAGAAACGGATTGTCATATTAGGAGCAGGAGAAAGCGGAACAGGTTCGGCTGTATTGGCTATGAAAAAGGATTTTGATGTTTTTGTTTCTGATCAGGGAAACATCAAAGAAACATACAAAGAAATCCTGAAGCAGCACAGCATCGAATTTGAAGAAGGGAAACATACAGAGTCCAGAATCCTGGAAGCATCCGAGATCGTAAAAAGCCCCGGCATACCAGACAACGCAGATATAGTGAAAAAAGCTGCCGAGGCTGATATTAAAATTATTTCAGAAATTGAGTTCGCTTCGCGCTACACTGATGCATTTACAATTTGCATAACAGGAAGCAACGGCAAGACCACAACAACAAAGTTAACTTATCATATTTTAAACAATGCGGGGCTGAATGTGGGATTAGCCGGAAATGTGGGGAACAGCTTTGCCTACCAGGTAGCCAATGAAAATTACGACTATTACGTAATCGAACTGAGTTCTTTTCAACTCGACGGGATATTTGATTTCAAACCGAATATAGCAATTCTTTTGAACATTACGCCGGATCATCTGGACCGATATGAAAACAACATTCAGCATTATATCGACTCAAAATTCCGCATTATAAAAAATCTGACAGAAAATGATCTATTCATCTATAATGCAGATGATGAAATAATAAGAAATGAAATAAATAAACGAAAAACACGCGCTGAGAAAATTTCTTTTTCCTACGATACTCCTGTTGAAGAAGGAGCTTATGTAAAAAATGAAAATCTGGAAATAATCTATAAAAAAAATAAATTCAATATGTCAATCCATGAATTAGCACTCAAAGGCAAGCACAACACCTACAACTCAATGGCTGCAGGAATTGCTTCAAAGGCTCTTAACATAAGAAAAGATCTTATAAGAAAGAGCCTCGCAAACTTTCAGGGTGTAGAACACCGCCTTGAACATGTACTTAAAGTCCATGGTATTAGCTTCATTAATGATTCAAAAGCTACAAATGTAAATTCTACATGGTATGCGCTTGAAAGCATGCCCGAAAATGTAATCTGGATAGCAGGGGGAATGGACAAAGGCAATGATTATTCAGAGCTAAAAAGCTTGGTAAATCAGAAAGTTAAAGCCATTATCTGCCTTGGCATAGACAACTCCAAAATTCATGAAGCTTTTGAGAGCGATGTTGAAACCATCGTCGATACAAGAACCGCTCAGGAAGCAGTGAGAACAGCATATTACCTTGGAAAAAAAGGAGACACAGTATTGCTTTCCCCTGCCTGTGCAAGCTTCGATTTGTTTGAAAATTATGAAGAGCGGGGAAATCAGTTCAAAAAAGCCGTTCGGGAATTATAAACACAAACTGGGTTATGAGAGAAATAATCACGAAATACTTAAAAGGAGATGGAGTTATCTGGGGCGTAGTAATAATGCTCTCGTTGGTTTCGCTGCTGGCTGTTTACAGCTCAACAGGAACCCTGGCTTACCAATCTCAGGAAGGAAATACTTCGTATTACATTCTGAAACATTTCTCTCTGCTCGTGTTAAGTCTGATTATTATATTTGTAATTCATAATATTCCTTATAAATACTATTCCAGGCTTTCACAATTATTCCTTTTGATTGCATTCGTACTGCTGTTTTTAACTCTATTCATGGGAACAAGCGTAAACCAGGCAAAACGCTGGCTCTCCTTCCCCGGATTAGGATTAACCATACAAACATCAGACTTCGCAAAATTGGCATTGGTAATGTATGTGGCGCGAATACTTTCACTTAAACAATATAAAATTGACAAATCAAGTAATGTTCTTACGTTTCTTTTTGTTCCTATTATAATTATCTGTGGATTGATATTACCTGAAAACCTTTCTACTGCATTAATCCTTTTTGCCACTACCATGATTTTGATGTTTGTAGGCCGTGTAAAAACAAAACACTTAATGACATTGGTTGTAGCAGGAATTCTTATGGGTACCATATTAGTAAGTATTTTCATTATTTCAGGAGAAAAAGGCCGGATTGAAACATGGACAAACCGTATTGAAAGCTTCGCCGGAGGAGAAAATGAAGACAACTACCAGATAGAACAAGCCAAAATAGCAGTAGCAACAGGAGGCTTTTTAGGAAAGGGGCCCGGAAACAGCACCCAGCGAGACTTCTTACCATCTGCCTATTCAGACTTTATTTATGCAATTATCATTGAAGAATACGGGTTTATAGGCGGATTAACAATTCTGTTTCTATATATGTTCCTGCTTTATCGGGCAGGAGTTATTGTCAAAAAAAGCAGGCGAACTTTCGGGGCTTTTCTGGCTTTCGGATTATCGCTGCTTCTTGTATTTCAGGCTATGATCAATATGGGTGTAACGGTACATTTATTTCCGGTTACCGGCCAAACTCTGCCTTTTGTCAGCATGGGTGGGTCATCACTGCTGTTTACAAGTGTTGCTATTGGGATAATTCTGAGTGTGAGCAGATCAGTGGAAAAAACAGATGAAGAAAAAAATAGAAATGAATAAGAAAAACAAACATATAATTATTAGCGGCGGAGGCACAGGAGGCCATGTGTTTCCTGCCATTTCCATTGCCAATGAACTAAAGGAAATGGACTCCTCTATTGAAATTTTATTTGTCGGAGCCCGGGGGCGGATGGAAATGCAAAAGGTTCCCGAAGCAGGTTACGAAATAAAAGGATTGCCAATTATGGGAATTCAAAGAAAAATGACGCTTAAAAATCTGCTTGTTCCTTTCAAATTAATGAAAAGTTTAAGGCGGGCAAGACGTATCATAAATGACTTTAAACCAGATGCCGTTGTAGGAGTCGGCGGTTATGCAAGCGGTCCTGTTTTGCGGATAGCCAGCAAAAAAGGAATTCCTACACTTATCCAGGAACAAAACTCCTATGCAGGAGTAACAAATAGGCTTCTTGCTAAAAAGGCAAACAAAATATGTGTGGCTTATGAAGGAATGGAAAATTATTTCCCCAAAGAAAAAATAATTGTTACAGGAAATCCTGTCCGTAAAAATATTATCCCGACAGAAAGTAAGCGAGATGAAGCGATAAAACACTTTGGGCTTTCACCGGAACGAAAAACCATACTGAGCATAGGCGGAAGCCTCGGAGCAGGATCAATAAACAACAGCATTATTGAACAACTTCAGCAATTTGAAACCAATGACATTCAGTTGATCTGGCAATGCGGAAAATATTATTATCAAAAGGCTGATGAAGAGCTACAAAAGTACAACCTGCCAAATGTTCAATTAATGGATTTTATCAACCGGATGGACCTGGCCTACGCAGCTGCTGATGTTATAATTTCAAGAGCGGGTGCTGTATCCATTTCCGAGCTGGCCCTTGTAAAAAAACCGGCAATACTTGTTCCTTCACCAAACGTGGCAGAAGATCATCAAACTAAAAATGCAAAATCACTGGCAGACAAAAATGCTGCTTTAATAATAAAAGACAACGAAGCAAAAGAAAAACTAATAGCGGAAGCACTAAATCTCATCAGGGATGAAAGCAAACTGGCAGAACTAAAAGAAAATATTGAAAAGTTTGCGAAACCGAATTCCGCAAAAAAAATTGCAGAAGAAATTATTGAACTAACAAACTAAATTATTGTGAAGCTAAGTCAAATAAATAGAGTATATTTCATAGGAATCGGCGGCATTGGAATGAGCGCCCTGGCCAGATATTTCAATGCACTAAAAAAACCAGTCGGTGGGTATGATAAGGTTTCAAAGCCACTTACCCAACAACTGGAAAAGGAGGGTATGATTATACACTATAAAGACGAACCAACCTTAATCCCTTCGCCTTTTACCGAAAACAAAAAAAATACGCTTGTCATCTATACGCCGGCTATACCAAACAATCATAAGGAACTGAACTATTTCAAAGAAAAAGGATACACCATTAAAAAGCGTTCTGAAGTTCTTGGTATATTATCCAAAGAATTAAAATGTATAGGAATAGCAGGGACGCACGGGAAGACAAGCATTTCCACTTTAACTGCTCATATATTCAACAACAGCAGTTTAGGTTGTAATGCATTTTTGGGCGGAATTTCAAAAAATTACGACAATAACATCATCATCAACCCAAAAAGCAAATACCTTATAGCTGAGGCAGATGAATTTGATCGCTCTTTTCTTCAGCTTAACCCGGAATTAGCATTAATAACCTCCATTGATGAAGATCATCTGGACATATACAATGACCAGAAAACGCTCAATGAAGCTTTTTCGGAATTTGCGGGGAAAATTACTAAAAACGGAACGCTCATTAAACACAAAGACGTTTCCTTAATAATGCCGGAAAACAAGAAAATCAACCAATACACCTATTCATTAAACGGGCCTTCAGATTTCTATGCAGAAAATATTCGGACCAAAGAAGGAAAATATTGGTTTGATCTTGTTACACCGGAAGAAAAATATACAAATATACCTTTTGCTCTTCCCGGCTCATTGAATATTGAAAATGCCATAGCTGCTTTAAGCATTGCTTTTGTTTATGGCATTGACAAAACAACAATGATCAACAGCCTGAAGAACTTCAGCGGAATAGAACGCAGATTTGATATCCAGGTTAACAATAAAAATCTTATCTACATAGATGATTATGCACATCATCCAAGCGAAATAAGCTATACAATTCAGTCACTTCGGGAAATGTATCCAAATAAAAAAATACTTGGAGTGTTTCAGCCACACTTATACAGCAGAACGCAGCATCTGGCAAAAGAATTTGCAAAAAGCCTCGAACTTTTAGATGAGACCATCATTCTGGATATATATCCCGCAAGAGAAGAACCTATTGAAGGGGTCAGCTCAGAAATCATAAAGAAACAAATAAAAAACATACCGGCAACTCTAAGTTCTAAAGAAAAACTCATTGACCTGATCAATAAAAAAGAATTTGACATATTAATAACGATGGGAGCCGGTGATATTGACCAGTTAGTTGAACCAATAAAAAGGAATTTTACAGGAAATTCAGAAGAATGAAAAAGATAATGAACATATCGGTCTGGGTGGGAATCTTTGTGTACCTCACAATTGCTTTGTCTTTTGTAACAGATAAACACAATAATACCATTTGCAGCAACATCAATGTTCATATTCGTGATAGTCTGCAGGATAAATTCATCACAGAAGATGATATAACAGACTTTATTCATGATCTGGACGAGAAAGTCCTGGGTCAACCAATTAAAAAAATAAACATCAGGCAGTTAGAGCAGTTGATATCAGAAAGGCCTGTAATTAAAACAACAGAGGTCTACTTTACGGGCAATGGAGATTTAAACATAGAAGTCGATCAACGTAATCCAATATTACGGGTAATCAACAAAAAGGGACAAAGTTATTATATTGACGATGAGGGGGCGATTATTCCTGTACGTGGAAACAATTTTTCACATACGCTGGTTGCAAACGGAGAGATCCTCGAATTCTTTGAGCTGACGAAAACCGATTGGCTGAATTGTCCGGAGAATAGAACAAACAACAAAAATTATACTATATGCAACATATACGAAATGGCAAAATTCATTAGTCAAGATCCCTTTTGGAAATCACAAATTGAACAAATATACCTGAACAAAAAAGGAGAATATGAATTAGTCCCCAGGGTTGGGGCGCATCTCATCAAATTCGGAAGTTTTCAGGGCTATCCTGAAAAATTCAGAAATTTAAAAGCCTTCTATAAAAAAGGCTTAAACAATGTGGGATGGAACCAATACTTAATAATAAATCTAAAATACGACAATCAAATAATCTGTGAAAAAAGATAATCAAAATGAGTCATAACGAAAATCTTATTGCAGCAATCGACATTGGGACAACAAAAGTTGTCGCCATTATTGGTAAAAGAAAAGAAAACGGACGGATTGAAATACTTGGAATCAGTAAAACACCATCAACGGGAATAAAACGTGGTGTGGTACAAAACATTGATGAAACAGTCAGTGCAATCACCAAGACTATGGAAGAAGTCCAATCCTTTACAGGAGCAATATTCTCTGACGTTTTTGTCGGAATTGCCGGTCAGCATATCAAAACAATCCGCAACCGCGGATACATCAACCGCAACTCCTACGAAGATGAAATCACAAGGAAAGATATTGACGACCTCATCAAAGAAATGTACAATATTTCTATTGATGTTGGCGAAGAAATCATCCACGTGCTTCCCCAGAACTTCATTGTGGACAATGAAACAGGCATAAAAAACCCTGTAGGAATGCTCGGGCGGCGCGTAGAAGCCAATTTCCATATTGTCATTGGTCAGATCACATCTGCCAGAAACATTGGAAAATGTATCAGTAAGGCAGGCTTAGAGCTCAACGAACTTATACTTGAACCTTTGGCCTCATCAGCGGCAGTTTTAACAGCTGATGAGAAAGAAGCCGGAGTCGCATTAGTTGACATCGGCGGAGGAACAACAGATGTAGCCGTATATTATGATGATATTATCCGGCATACAGCAGTTATTCCATTTGGCGGCGATGTAGTAACCAAAGATATAAAAGAAGGATGTTCCATTCTTCAAAGACAAGCAGAGTTGCTTAAAATCCAATATGGATCGGCTCTTGGTGACATCGCCCGGGAAGATGAAGTGGTTTCCATTCCGGGAATCAGCGGAAGAGAACCAAAAGAAATATCTCTGAAGAGTTTGGCATATATAATTCAGTCCAGAATGGAAGAGATCCTCAATGCAGTTCTTTATGAAATTGAAAACTCCGGGTATTACGAACGTCTCAGTGCAGGTATCGTTATTACAGGCGGCGGCGCACTGCTCAAAGACCTTCCGCAGCTTGTCAAATTCATTACAGGCATGGATGTCAGACTGGGATATCCAAGTGAACTATTGGCCTCCGAAAGTGTCGACGATGTAAACAATCCGATGTTTTCAACAAGTGTAGGGCTTATACTTAAAGGATGGGAGTTCATGGAACAAAACAAAGAACATTTCAGGGATAAAGAAAAAGTAGATAATGAAGTCAGCGGCGAAGAAATGGAAGATGAAGAAGAACAAACCGAAATACATAACCGAGGATTCATTGGAAGACTAAAACAAGCATTTAATGACATCTTTGAAGAAAATGATGCAGAAATGTAATATCTGAATTGAAAAAAATGACTCATTTTGATATCAAAATTAGTAAACAAAAAAACGAAATATTATGGCTGAAGAATTAATCAAATTTGACTTGCCGGAAGACCGAGCTTCAATAATAAAAGTAATCGGTATTGGCGGAGGAGGAGGAAACGCCGTAAACCACATGCTCGATCAGGGCATAAAGGATGTAAACTTTGTGGTCTGTAATACAGATGCTCAGGCATTATCAAACAGCCAGGTATCTGTCAAAATACAACTGGGAGAATCCCTAACCGAAGGACGTGGTGCCGGAAACAAGCCGGAAACCGGAAAACAAGCTGCTATCGAAAACATGGACGATGTTATGGACATCCTGAGCAGCAACACGAAAATGGTATTCCTGACTGCCGGCATGGGCGGCGGCACCGGAACAGGGGCAATTCCTGTAATCGCAAAAGCAGCACAGGAACAAGGCATTCTGACAGTTGCCATTGTTACTCTTCCCTTTAGGTATGAAGGGCCAAAACGAATTAATCAAGCCATTGAAGGCATTCACGAGCTTGGCCAACACGTTGACTCCTTGTTGGTTATCAACAATGAGAAACTACGCGAGGTTTGTGGTAACATGAAATTATCCGAGGCATTCTCTCATGCAGACAATGTCCTCGCAACTGCTGCCAAAGGCATTGCAGAAATCATAACAGTTTCAGGCTATATCAATGTTGACTTTGCAGACGTGGAAACCGTTCTAACAAACAGCGGCGTAGCTATTATGGGAACAGGAACTGCAGAAGGAGAAAACCGGGCAATAAAAGCCATCGAACAAGCCCTGACATCTCCCCTGCTGAATGATAACGACCTGCGCGGCACAGAGAACATCCTGCTGAACATTACTTCAGGGACAGAAGAAATCACTATGGACGAAATAAGTGAAATTATGGATTATATTTACAACGAAGTGGAAACATCACCTAATATAATCTGGGGAACAGGACACGAAGAAGGGCTGGAGAATGCCATCAGTGTAACAATCGTGGCTACTGGTTTTGAAAACAGCAGCATACCTGAACTATATGCGAAAAAATCTCATAAAAAGAAAATCACACTGAATGATAACTCTCAATCCCGACAGGAAACACCTGCTCAAAGCAACAGAAATTCGTATCAGCACAAGGAGCAATACGAGTCTCAACAACGCACCATGAATTTTGATATTAAGCAGGACAGAAATGAGGATGAATTCGTTGTAAAAAACAAAAAGAACTCAGAAGATTTTAGCGACGATGATCATAATACCATGGAACAGGAGGATGTCATGGAGCGAATTAAAGAAAACAGAGAACACAAACAGGATGCTCCGGGTGAGGATATGCAAAACGACAAGGACATCGAATCAATGGAAAATGTTCCGGCTTACAAACGGAAAAAAATCAAAATTGATCATCCAAAGCATTCCAAAGAATCAAAAATCTCGAAATATACTTTATCAGATGACGATGAAGAAAAAACCAGGTTAAAAGAAAACAATTCCTATTTGCATGATAATGTAGACTGAATAGGGAACTTCAGAAATACGGGGTAGTTTATATGAGAATGCAGAATACAGAATACAGAATGCAGAAT
>JBNJFT010000061.1:10256-12713 GCA_051747065.1 Bacteroidota bacterium
GCAGTGGCAGTCGGCAGTCGGCGGTAAGCAGCAGATAAATAAGCAGCAAGACGAAATATAAGAAAATTCCCCACCAAGAGCAAAAGGCAAAAAGCAAAAGGCAAATTGCATTGGCAGTCGGCAGCGAAGAGAAAACCTGACAGCGCCTTCAAGGCCTGTCAGCGTTTGAACAGAAAAACACGAAAAAATAAGCAGATGTATGCAGTAAACATAGAAATATGCAGCATAAAAGAGGGCATATTATTTTTCGTAATTCGTATTAGAATAAGCTAAAGTTTTCTTAGCCTGAACACATGAATAATTCAGGTTAGTTCTTTATCCGGACAACATCTTTATTTAGAGCAATTATCTATTATGGACGAAACAACAACAAACAAAAAAAGCAATAACCCCAGCCTCCCGGTTTGGGGGAGAATTGTATTAATCATTATCGCATTTTTATTCCTTGGTGGGATACTCCAGGTAATAGGCGCACTGATTGCAAAAATTCCCTTAATGCAACAATCGGCTTTTGAAAACATAAGCATGAGCCAGCAGTTGATCTTACAACTTTCCACATTTATTGCTTTAATCGTTATTGTTTATCTTTTCAGGAGCTTTATTGACAATAAATCCATAAAATCCATGGGTTTCTCTTTAAAAAACAAAGTTCCTGATATTATGCTCGGATTGATTATGGCACTATTTATTATTGGAGGGGGCACGTTAATCCTTTATTCTCTTGGGTATCTTTCGTTTTCAGACTTTCAGTTTAACCCAAAAACATTGCTTCTAACCTTTATCCTCTTCCTCCTTGTTTCATTTCAGGAAGAAATACTTTTCCGGGGCTACATATTAAATAACTTATTAACAACCAGGATGAATAAATACCTGGCTCTTTTCATAAGTGCCATTTTATTTGCATTATTTCACGCTCTCAATCCCAATTTATCGCAGGTCGGATTCATAAACTTAATTCTTGCCGGAATACTATTAGGGTCAACTTATATTTTCACCAGGAACTTATGGTTCCCAATAAGCCTTCATCTTTTCTGGAATTTCTTTCAGGGGCCAATTTTTGGATATGCTGTAAGCGGACAAAATATAGATTCTATGACTTTAGTTAAACCAATAGGCAATGAGTTAATCAACGGCGGAAAATTTGGATTTGAAGGATCAGTTGTATGTACGATGATGACAATTATTGCAATTGGACTGATAGTATATTATTATAATAAAAATCATAACTTGAGTGCTCATCTATAAAAATAGCGGCAACAGCCGATTTATAACATAAAAATTTTCAATTAATCAAACCTTAATGCTTATCATTCGTATATATACAATAGTTACGAATAATGGTGCAAAGCGCTTTTAAAAATTAAACTAAAAAATAAATTAAACATTAGCTCATAAATCAGCAAAATATAATACTTTCGCACCTTTATCTCTTTGTCTATGCCAAACATTAAAAAAATATCGCTGTTATTCACTCTTGTTCTACTTTCTTTTTCCATCTTTTCCCAGGACGAAAGAAAAGGGCTGCCATTTATAAAAAACTTCAGTCCTCAGGATTATGGCGAGCATATACAAAATTGGTCAATTCTTCAGGATCATCGTGGCATAATGTACATAGGCAATGGAAACGGCGTTATGGAATATGATGGCGAGAGATTCCGGCTCATTGAGTTACCGAATAAAACAACTGGCCGCTCCATGGATATTGGTGAAAACAATAGAATTTATGTAGGTTCTGTGGGCGATATTGGGTACTTAAAACCTGACGAAAAAGGGAAAACGGAGTATGTATCATTGATACCTAAGTTAGATGAAGAACATAAAGATTTTGGTGATGTCTGGGATGCTGAATATGATGGGGAATCAGTATTTTTCAGGTCCTACCAAAAGTTATTCCGCTTTATAGATGACACCATTCATGTATGGGAAGCTAAAAAAAGATTCGCAGGCTCTTTTCTTTTAAATGACACATTTTATGTCAGAGATAAAAAAGAGGGATTATTCAAAGTTCAGGGAAACAAATTGATACCGGCACCCAACGGCCATCTTTTTGAAAACAACTATTCCTTCACTGATGGGATTGAATTTTCAGAACAAAGGGCAATCTTCTCAAGCTCAAATAAGCTTTATTTGTATAACCCCAAAGCCTCCAAATCAGAAAATGCCATTACCCGGTTTAATACAGAAGCAGATGACCAGCTAAAGAAAAGTGAAATTTATAAAATTCATAAAGCCTCAGACAACAAGATAATCGTCGGAACTCTCTCTAACGAAGGGGTTATTGTTGTCGATACTAACGGCCGGACACTGCAAAAAATAAACAAAGAACTGGGATTACAGAAGGGGAGCATCTATGACATTACTACAGACAAAGAAGGAAATGCATGGCTCGCTATGAGCTATGGCTTTGCTAAAGCAGAAATATCCTCGTCAATAACTTTCTGGGATGAACAACTCGGG
>JBNJFT010000062.1:0-12558 GCA_051747065.1 Bacteroidota bacterium
TTATCTTTTTCATAAACCGGATTGACGAAAGAACCCTCATGAGTAAAATTCTCGCCTTTTATCCCGTTTTTCAGTCGTGCGGATAAGCGCCCTTTATCGCCAAGAGAGTAATTCAAATCGAACAGGTATTCATATCCATCTGAAGGAGCATCCACACCAAAGTTAAGCCATGGAAAACGATACACATCTACATATATACTTGCTGTCAAATCAGAAACGAGTTCTGTTTTTACACCCAAATACCATCCCTCTTCATTTTGATTTGAAGAGCTTTCACTAAAAGCCCCCGAATAAACTGCCTTATATTCAGGTTGATAATAGCGATGAAGCATTGACAGACTCACACCTTTTGCAATATTGGCCCTAACTCCGTTCAAAAAGGCAAAACCATCGCCGGGGGAAGCAGATTCCTCTCCGAAAAAATAAAAATCTCTCAATTGAAATTGATAATGCAACCCAAAATTCATATTCTTTGTTCCACGGAAATCATGAATATTGTTTGCCACCGTATCATGAATTCTTTCAGCATCATACGAATAATGAATTCCGGATAAACCTATTTTAAGGCGATTCAAATTAAAAGTTATATCTCCTCCTGTCACTTGTTCCAAAACCGAATTTTTATCTTCTATTTCTGAAAGTTTCCTGTGATAACCGGAGTTTTGGAATGAAGTAAAAACCCGTTCTTCTACGCCCTCAACAAGATTGGCATCAATTGCCTTTTTTGAAAAGAATCCCGACAATTTTGCACTCCCAATTGTTCTGGAAACAGCGGCGCCACGAAAAAACTGATTTTCATTCGTTGAAGAATATTCATTAAAACCAGAGCGGCTTTTCATAATATCCAGGACATAAGGAGTCTTGCCAAATGAAAATCCTGACCAAACAGTTAATCCCTGGCCAAAACGCACATGATAATCTCCCAAAATTAAAGCATCAAATAATTTGGTATTGCGCAGGGAAATGTATCCGCTGTAATAATCAAAACCCTGACGGTTATGCCCTTTAAAAAACTCTTCTCCGTAATCTTTTTCCATTGTAACACCAAATCTCAGAAAATCAGAATAACGGTTTTTATACTGCGCATAATACTTATAAGGACTTCCCAAATAACCGGGGTTATCTATTCCATCATCAGTTAAATCTTTATAGCCGCCGGCTTTTTCTACCACTCGCTGAGACCTGAGAAGCAACTGGTTATTCGAGTATTTAAAAAACTTATCAAAGGAAAATTTTCTGTCGTACGCGCGAGAATCAGATTTGAAGGTTATAAAAGGTTCGATATTCTGAATTATATCCCGGTCAAACCCGTAAATTAACTGGAGTTCATATTTAGAAAACAGATTGCCACGTTTTCTTATATATTCCTGCAAATTATTAATCTGAAATGGATTCAAAAGATACAACCGTTGGAGCTCTTCCTCACTGGCCTTATTGATATTCAACGGATTTTCAAGAAAATAGTAGAGGTCTTGAATTACTTCGTTATCTTGCTCTTCTGTTTCTGTATTTTCAAGAATATTTTCAATTACTCTGTCGGTCTCTCTTGTCGCTTCCTGAGCATTCAAACTAAGTGCTCCTGAAAAGGAAAAAAGCCCGATGATTATATTTCTCCAAAGACGCATGGAACTAAAAACTAAAATTTAAAGAAAACTGGGGAGAATAACCTAACACAATATGGCGGGAAAAACTCACATCCAAGCCCAGTTCATTCCAAATATAACCCACTCCAAAAGAATTGGTTACAGGATTAGAGCTGATTCCGGTGCGAATATAAAAAGCATCGATTATTTCATACTCCATACCTGCCTTAAAACGGGTCTTTTTATCTAAATCCATTTCAGATTCAACAGTGAGGAGCAACTCTTCCTGAACATGGTATCCTGTACCAAATCGGAATATCACCGGCATGTGTTCTACGTTGCCAAGTTGTGCTGTTTGAAAGGGATTAAAAACATGTGTCCCAACATAGAAATTTTCCAATGGCCGGTAAATAATACCGATTTCAGCGGCAACAGAATGAACATTTCCATAAAAACCATCAATATGCGTATAAAAATAATCCAATTGAACTCCTGCAGCAAGGTTTTCATCCAAAAGCATAGAATATGCCAGCCCGGACTTAACCTCATGATATTTTGAAAAGCCAAAATAAGAACAACTTCCACCAATTGTTCCGTTACCTGTTGGCAAAGCAAAACCCACAGCCTGATGACTCAATTGCTTTATCACACCTCTTTTATGATGAATACCAACTTTAGGGCTATTAAAAAAAGCCAGGCCTGCCTGATTATGAAAAAGAGACCAATAATCAGGCAGCATTACGCTTGCATTTGCCAAACCAGCAGAACGTCCACCAACCGGATAATTATCCCCTGATGAAAATACCTGCTTGCTAAAAAACAAAACACAGAAAACGAATATATACCGAATTTTCATTTGAATATCTTTTTTTTGAACTACATAAGGCATTTAAGTTCATATAAGTTTGGATTTGCTTAGAATACCGTTTTTTTATTGTTCTATTGTTCACTTCGTTCATGAAGATGTACTTTTTTGCATTGCTTTATTGTAGTTAATGAATTATTCAGGTTAAGAAAGGAACGTTCTTTTCTACATGCTGTGGATAAGCAATTAAAAACAATTGAACTCCACGGCGAAACGTCTCACTAAGTCTGATTAGATTTTCACTGGCTAAAATAAAAAAAATCTCTACACCTTTCACACAAAGGATATAATTTTCTTTCTCCTGACTCTTATCAAACAACACAGACGGAAAGAATAAACATCCGGTCTGGAATAAATAAAAAATTTATTTCATACTAAAAAAATTTTTTATTTCCTACCAAAACGGAAACAACAAACAATTATGAACAATATCATATATTTAACTCGATCATTTTTTTATTTTTGCTTTTTACAACCAAAACAAATCATCGTGGAAATTAAAACATTAGAAGAAGCTTTTAACGCATTCAATGATCTTCGCATCCTTGTAATCGGGGATTCAATGATTGACTCTTACCTATGGGGAGACGTAGAAAGAATTTCTCCGGAAGCTCCGGTTCCTGTAGTTTCCAGAACAGAAAAAGAAAACCGGTTAGGAGGAGCAGCTAATGTAGCCATCAATATAAAATCATTAGGCGCAAAGCCTATCCTTGCATCGGTTATAGGGAACAGCCGCAGAGCTGAAACTTTTAAAAAGTTAATGGACGAACAGGGATTGACCAAGCAAGGCATATATGAATCCAACACCCGCATTACAACTAATAAGACAAGGATAATCAGCAATAATCAACATCTTCTTCGGGTTGATGAAGAAGAAAATGAACCGCTAAATCCGGAAACTGAAACTGCCTTCCTCAATCACCTTCTGTACATTCTGGATAAAGAGCCAATTGATAGCATTGTCTTTGAGGACTACGACAAAGGATCCATCACACCCAGGATAATAAAAGAAATGGTAAAAGCCGCCAACAACAAGAATATTCCTGTGTTGGTAGATCCTAAGCGAAGAAACTACTACCATTACAAAAACCTAACCTTTTTCAAACCCAATTTCAAAGAATTAGTAGAAGGACTCAATGTACAAATAGAAAAAACTGATTCTAAGGCTATTTTTGATGCAGCAAATGATATGCATAAAAGGCAGGGAATAAAGTGGGTTATGGTAACATTATCCGAACAAGGTATACTTGTCAGTGATGGAAAAGAATATAAGCACATTCCTGCTAAAATCAGAAACATATCGGACGTATCGGGTGCAGGTGACACCATCATCGGAATATCAAGTGTAGGATTAGCTCTCGGACTTTCTCCATGGATTATAGCAGAAATTTCTAATATCGGCGGAGGGCAGGTATGCGAAAAGCCCGGAGTAGTCCCTGTTGAAAAAGATCAACTACTAAAGGAATGCCAGGAAATGATCAAAGACTTTAATCAATACAAAATAACACATAAATAAGTAAAACAAGGTTTTTGCGTGAATTATTCAGGTTAGCAACACACAAAAAATGATAATTGTTAAAGAAATTACTCAGATTGAATTATCAACATAATTATTCAATTATCAAAACTGAAGTATTTTTTTGTATGTTAATTAATTAAAAATCCAACCTCAATAACTTTGTTAATAATTTGTTAATAATTCCAAAAATATTGTTCACAATTCTTTTTTTGATCTCGTATTAATCTTTCATAAAATTGTATTTTTGGAATGAATCCGTTTTACAATCAGTATTAGAAAAACAACACAAAATCAATAATATGGGAAAAGTTATAGCATTAGCAAATCAAAAAGGAGGTGTAGGGAAAACCACAACTGCAATTAATTTAGCAGCGAGCTTAGCAGTTTTGGAATACAAAGTGTTAATTGTAGATGCAGACCCTCAAGCAAATGCCACATCAGGTACAGGTTTCGATATTCGTTCAATCAAAACAAGCGTTTACGAATGCTTAACTGAAGATATCGATCCGAAAAAAATAATTATAGAAAGCGATACCGAAGGTTTACACCTCATTCCTTCACACATTGATTTGGTTGGGTCTGAGATTGAAATGTTAGATCAACCCAACCGGGAGTATATGCTTAAAAAAGTGATAAACAAAGTAAAAGATGACTATGATTTTGTTCTAATTGACTGTTCACCATCTTTAGGACTGATTACTGTAAATTCACTAACTGCAGCAGATTCCGTTATCATTCCAGTTCAATGTGAATATTTTGCATTGGAAGGACTGGGAAAATTATTGAATACCATAAAAATCATCCAGAATAGGCTAAATACCAGCCTTGAGATTGAAGGTTTTCTCCTGACAATGTACGATGCCAGGTTAAGGCTCTCAAACCAGGTAGTAGATGAAGTAAAGAAACATTTTCAATCTATGGTGTTTGACACGATCATTCAAAGGAACATTAAGCTCGGAGAGTCACCAAGTTATGGGAAGCCAGTTGTAATGTATGATGCAAACTCAAAAGGAGCCGTAAATTATCTTAATCTGGCAAGAGAATTGCTTCAAAAAAATGATCAAACCAAGATCAAAAATGAAGAAAAAGTTGTTGAATAATAATTTATTATAACAAAAAGAAAATGGCTAAACGAAACGCATTAGGAAAAGGCCTTGGAGCTTTAATTGAAGATGCCGGCAATGAAAACGGTCAACAGCAAGTAGATGCAGTCAACGAAGTTGAGTTGTCAAAAATTGATGTTAATCCCTATCAGCCACGTACCAATTTCAATGAAAACGCATTAAGCGAATTGGCCTCTTCCATTAAAGAAATAGGTGTAATACAACCTATCACGCTCAGAAAAATCAACAACGATAAGTTTCAGCTTATCACCGGTGAGCGGAGATTCCGAGCGGCAAAAATGGCAGGCATTACCAAAATACCAGCTTTCATTAGAGTAGCTGATGACCAGGCCATGCTGGAAATGGCTCTTGTTGAAAACATCCAGCGCGAAGACCTCGATGCAATCGAAGTAGCTATAAGTTATCAACGCCTTATTGAGGAATGTAAGCTAACACAGGAAAATCTTAGCGGAAGAGTCGGAAAAAAACGGGCTACAATTTCAAACTATTTAAGACTGCTTAGATTGCCAGCAGAAATTCAGCTCGGTATAAGGGATCATCGAATTTCAATGGGGCATGCAAGAGCCCTCATCACAATTGATGATCCGGAAAAACAGCTTAAAGCTTATTACAGAATCATTGACGAAGGTCTTTCTGTCCGAAAAACAGAAGAAATAATTCGCGAACTTAGCCAACAGCAAGCAAAATCACAAAATAACAAAAAGAAAGAAAAGCAAAGTATTCCGGAAGAATATAAACAACTAAAAAATCACCTCGCAGAATACTTTAATACCAATATCGATTTTAAAAGAAACGACAATGGGCGAGGTAAGATTATCATTCCGTTTAAATCCGATGATGACCTTGAAAGAATCATGACTTTGTTAAATCAAAAGAAAGACAAAAACCACTCATAAAAATAAATTTACAATTGAGGCATCTTAATTTGCTTTCATTCAGCGCTTTGCTGCTTTTGTTATCATTGTTGAACCATAATATTGGTTTCACTCAAACAAACGATACAATACAACCTGAACAAGATACATTAGCACAAAATTACCAGGAACATTCTCCCAAAAAAGCAGCTTGGATGTCGACATTTTTACCAGGATTAGGGCAGATCTATAATAATAAAATATGGAAAGTTCCTATTATTTATGGTGCTGCAGGAGTAATATATTACTTTTACGACATGAATGCATCTCTCTATGAAGAATACAGTGGAGCTTATACAGATTTTACGAACAATGAAATTGATCAATATAAAGGATATGATAAAGCAGAGGAATTAAAATCTGCCAAAGATTATTACAGAAGAAACCGGGATCTTAACATTATTCTTTTTGGCGCTCTTTATCTTGCCAATATACTGGATGCCTCAGTGGATGCCCACCTTTACAACTTTGATGTAAGCAGGGAGCTAAGTCTTGAAATTAAACCCACACAAATTAATAACGAATTTGAACAACCAATTCCTGCCGTTAGTTGTTCTATATATTTCTAATGTTTTCTATTTTTACACAAAAATAATTAACAAGCCATGAACTCTCACAAATATAAAATAGTTTTCATTGTAATTATATTCCTGTTTTCTGTGAAGACAGGAATAACCCAACAAGATACCCTTCAGACAAACAAAAATATTGAACAAAACTTTCACAAAAACTTAGATAAACTGGTATACGACTGGTATTTAGACAAATTTGAAGAACCATCAGATTTTACAAGCAAAAACCTCACAGACCCCAACATCCCAGAATTTGCGGACTCGATATACATCTCCAGATTAAGAAATTTACCAACAGCTATTGAGGTTAATTACAACAGTATTGTCAAGAATTTCATACATTTATATACCAAAGAACGGAGAGAGAAAGTCGAAATAATGCTTGGTCTGTCCAGGTATTATTTTCCAATATTTGAACGTATTTTTGATGAATACGACCTTCCATATGAATTAAAATACCTGGCCATTATAGAATCTGCATTGAATCCGCGGGCAATTTCCCGGGCAAGGGCAACAGGAATATGGCAATTTATGCATGGAACAGGAAAAAGCTATGGACTGACTATAAATTCATTTGTTGATGAAAGAAGAGACCCGGTAAAATCAACCTATGCCGCAGCGGAATACCTAAAAGACCTTCACGAGATGTTTGGCAGTTGGGATCTTGCCATAGCAGCATATAACTGTGGGCCAAGAAATGTAAGCAAAGCAATATACAGAGCCGGAGGGAAAAGAACTTACTGGGATATTTATTATTTTTTACCCCGCGAAACCAGGGGATATTATCCTGCATTCATTGCCGCTATGTATTTTGCAAATTATCATGAACAGCACAATCTTTACCCTAAAAAAATCAATCTCCCATTGGCTGCAGATACAATCATGGTAAATAAAAAACTCCATCTGAAACAGATATCAGAAGTGTTAGACATACCATTAATACAACTGGAAAATATGAATCCTCAATACAAGGAAAATATAATTCCGGCAACAAACAAATCCTATTCTGTCAAAATACCATTAAATTATACAAAAGGATTTATTGAATACAAAGATTCTATTTTTGCTTATAAGGATTCAGTATTTTTTCCTGACAATATGTTGAAAGAACCAGGCAGCACTCAGGTTGTACAAAATGCAGCTAAAGGAAAAGCCAAGCTCTACTACAGGGTAAAATCCGGAGACAATCTTGGACATATTGCTGAATGGTATGATGTGCGCGCCTCTCAATTAAGATACTGGAACAATATTCGGGGCAACATTATACGTGCTGGTCAGAAATTAGTCGTTTACGTGCCAAAAAATAAAGCGGGTTACTATAAGAAGGTAAACTCGTTGTCTTTTGCTGAAAAACAAAAACGAATAGGGACTCCGGCTAACCAAAAAAATAAAACAACGACACAGCCGCCTGAACAAGATAAGGATTACATCTACTACAAAGTTAAGTATGGAGACACATTATGGGACATTTCCCGAAAATATCCGGGAGTTTCCGAAAACGAAATAAAAAAACTGAACAATCTTGAAAACGCCGGAGAGCTAAAAATCGGCCAAAATTTAAAAATCAGGAAAGAACCGGATTCATCATGAAAACAGGATAATTTATAAATTCAGAATCAAAAATTAATTCAAATTACTATTTTAATCTAATAAAAATATCTTATTTTTAGAAAGACTATATCATCCAATAAATTAATCAATTGAGGGAGGATGAGGCCTTTAAGGATTTTTATATTTTTTCTTATTATTCTGGCAATAATAGGCTTGATAGCTTATTTCTACCCGGATAGTGGCATTTCAGTGAGCAAAGACTATACCTTAACTTTTCCCTCGTTAACGAACATACAGCAAGAACAAAAACCCAAATATAAAGACATTTCAAAAATAGTTGAAGATAACCCGCCCTCGGACACAAGCATAAACTTTTTCCATGAATCTTTCCATGAGTCTTTTAAAGATTCTATAAAAGATGACACAACTAAATTCGTAAATAAAGATACTTCATCTAAACAACCACTTGATACAACCCCAAAAAAATTCCGGGAAAAAAAGCAAAAAACGAAATCCTTGAGAAAATTGGAATACCCGGAAGATAATATCTCCGCTTTAACGCCTTTTTTCAAATCGTTAAATAACAATCCTCCAAATAATGAATTAGTCCGTATTTTACATTATGGAGATTCGCAAATTGAAGGAGACCGGATTTCATCATACATAAGAAACCAATTGCAAAAAAAATTCGGCGGATCAGGCATAGGTCTTTTTCCAGCCAAACCCCCTTTTAACAATAACATATCTGTAAAATACAACTCATCAAGTAATTGGAAAAGATACACTATCAGAGAAAGAAATAACTCAAATTTCAAACACAAAAGATTCGGGACATTACTTTCATTTTCAAGATATTCCCCCCTATACAGCAATTATCAGGACGAAGTTTATAAAGCCTCAATAAATATAAAAAAATCCCCTACGGCGTTTAATAGAGCAAGTAATTTCAAGAAATGCAGACTGTTCTATGGTTTCAACCGCAGGCCATTCATTATAAAAGTTAAGGAAGATAATGAAGTGACGGATGCCGAAATGATTCCGACAACAAATAAGTTAAAAACAATCGAATGGAGATTAGAGCCATCTACAGATGAGCTTTCCCTGACTTTTGAGGGGAAGCATGGACCAGACATATACGGGATAGCTCTTGACGGAGAAAATAAAGGTGTTGCTTTAGATAATATTCCACTCAGGGGGAGCAGTGGAACAGATTTCACAAAAACCGATCAGGCTTTTTACAAAAAAATGATCAACAAACTTAATGTCAAGCTAATAATACTGCATTTCGGAGTAAACATTGTTCCCAGCAGCAGAGAAAATTATGATTTTTACCAAAAAAAACTGTACCAGCAACTCCAATTTCTGAAATCATTAGATGAGCAACTATCTATAATTGTAATGGGTGTTTCAGATATGTCCCAAAAAGTGGAAGGCCATTATGAATCATACTCTAATATTGAAAAAATACGCAATGCGCAAAAAAAAGCTGCATTTAAAGCAAACTGTGCATTTTGGGATACGTATGAAGCAATGGGCGGGAATAATTCAATGCCAAGCTGGGTGTTTGCTGATCCCCCCTTAGCGAGGAAAGATTTCACCCACTTTACATACAAAGGCTCTGTTGTGATTGCAAAAATGTTTTATAAAGCTCTTATCAATGATTATAACAGATATCTTCAAGAAAACAATCAAGAAACACTTAGTTCAAAAAACAATCATGAATGACTAAATCAAGACTGACAATTCTACTTTTCTTCTATTTTTTTCATCTATGCTTATATTCACAAAATAATTTTTCTACCTATAATTTTTTAAATTTACAGAAAAATGAAATAAAAAACACCGAAAAATCAAAGCATTACGTTGATATAATGAGCAAACTCACTGAATTATGCCTGAATAAACAGGAGGAATTTAATGTATTGCATCTTGGCGATTCCCATCTTCAAGCCGGGTATTACTCCAATGAAATCAGGCAATATTTTCAAAATTATTTTATCGATGATTCATTAGCCAACCTGGGGTTAATATTCCCTTACACAGTAGCTAAAACGAATAATCCACAAAACTATCGAATCCGGCACACCGGAAAATGGCAATCCACTAAGGCTACAACCAAGAAAAAAGATATCAATACAGGTATAACAGGAATTAATTTATATACCAATGATACATCAGCTACCCTATCCATTTATTTAAACAAATATTATCCAATAAAAAACTATGCATTTGATCATTCCAAAATTTTCTGCAATTATCCTGATTCTACATACAATGTTTATTTTTCTCCTAAAGCACATATTCAAAAAACCAATTCAGCATTAGAAGTAGAATTTAACAGTCTAACAGATTCTATCAAAATACACATAGAAAAATCCAATCTAAAAGATACATCACATTTTGAACTCAGCGGCCTTACTTTGAGTAACACAACTAATTCCTTTTCATATCATGCAACAGGAGTAAACGGAGCAAAAGCCGAATCTTATCTTAATTGTCAACTATTTGATGAGCAGCTTCAATCGCTAAGCCCGGATTGGGTGATTATCTCACTGGGAACAAATGAAGCTTACTCAGAGAATTATACCCCGGAAGAATTTCAGAAAAACCTTACCTCCTTGATTCAAAGTATCAGGAACAATACAGACTCCTGCTGGATTCTACTAAGCACCCCTGGCGATGCTTTACATGGTGGAAAAACATTAAATCCAAACAATCAATTGGTGCGCCAGGATATTGTAGAAGTAGCAAACAAGGTGAATTGCTCATACTGGGATTTCTATACCATTATGGGTGGCGAACGATCAATTGATTTGTGGTATTCATCCGAGCTTACAGCAAAGGACAAACTCCACCTTAATAAAAAAGGTTATTTGCTTAAAGCCAATTTATTTTTTGATGCATTTTTGAATAGTTTCCAACCATTTTTTAGATCAAAAATTCATAAAGAATAGCCTGTGGAATTTTTGCAAGAAATACTAATGTATTCTGAAGACAAGCCCATGCTCTTTACAAGGCTATATTTCTGGGTTTTCTTCACAATTCTTCTGGCTATATACAGCATACTTTATAAAAAAAAGGCCTTACGCAACGCCTATCTATTTGTAATGAGCCTGTTTTTCTATTACAAATCAGGAGGATACTTCTTTACCCTTCTTATCTTTTCAACGATTGCCGATTATACATTAGGACAATTAATTTACCACTCCAGAAAGATTTCTAAAAAGAAAATATACCTGGCGACAAGTATTTTAATAAACCTCGGAGTTCTCTCCTACTTCAAGTATAGCTACTTTTTTACAGACCTGGTGAACAGAATTTTTAATACAGATTTTGAAGTTGTAAACTTACTTGCGCAATGGACTAATGAGATTGCAGGGAGTTCATTCAATGTCAGCACAATCATTTTACCTGTGGGAATTTCTTTTTACACATTTCAAACAATCAGCTATACTTTTGATATCTACAGAAACAAAGTAAAACCTGTAGACAATATCATTGATTTCGGTTTCTACGTATCCTTTTTTCCTCAGCTTGTTGCCGGTCCGATTGTTAGAGCTGCAGAGTTTGTGCCCCAGCTATACCAAAAATTTAAATTAAGCACCCAGGAGTTTGGCCATGCTTTATTCCTGATTATCAACGGACTGCTCAAGAAAATGCTAATATCAGATTACATTTCCATTAATTTCGTAGACAGGATTTTTGAGTCTCCTCTCTCCTACTCCGGTTTTGAAAATGCTATGGCAGTTTACGGATATTCGCTCCAAATTTACTGTGATTTTTCAGGATATACAGACATTGCTATTGGCGTTGCACTATTGCTGGGTTTTCGACTACCCATTAACTTTAACTCCCCTTACAAAGCAGTTAATGTCACTGATTTTTGGCGCAGATGGCATATTTCCCTTTCATCATGGTTAAGAGATTATCTCTATATCCCATTAGGCGGAAATAAAAAAGGAGAACTCAGAAAAAACATCAATATTCTTATCACAATGCTTCTTGGGGGATTATGGCATGGAGCACACCTTCGGTTTATCATCTGGGGAGGACTTCATGGCCTGGCACTTGTAATGCATAAACAATGGACACGACTGATGAAATATATAATCCCAAATTATAAGAAGCTTCACTCCCGCAGCCGCTTTGGAAATTTTCTATCCATATTCTTTACTTTTCATGTTGTTACTTTTGCATGGATATTTTTCCGTGCACAAAATATGCAAAAGGCAAAACAAATGATCTCTCAGATATTTTCCAGTTTTAATTTCCATCTCATTCCTGAAATGATCATTTCATACAAAGAAATATTTGGACTTATCGTCGCAGGCTTTATTCTGCACTGGCTTCCGGACAATTTCAAAGAAAAATACAGAGGCTGGTTCATCAAAACACCATTAGTAATTAAAATATTTATCATTATTGCGGTT
>JBNJFT010000063.1:0-12258 GCA_051747065.1 Bacteroidota bacterium
GTTGGCTATACCATTAATTTCACAAGGTATTTTTATGAGTATAAGCCCTTAAGGCCAACGGAAGAGATCAAAAACGATATACTGGAAATTGAAAAGGATTTGGAAAATAAAATTCACAAAATATTAGAATAATAAGTTATTGCTTATGGATACATATGAAACATTCGATTCCACAAAAACTTCTTTATACGATTTGCTAAAAGATATTAAGGAAGGGAAACTACAGCTCCCTGATTTTCAAAGAAGTTGGATTTGGGACGATTGGAGAATAAAAGGTATAATAGCCAGTGTGGCCAAATCTTTTCCAATTGGCGCCATTATGTTACAAGAAACAGGAAATCCTGAAGTAAAATTTAAAACAAGGCCTATAGAAGGAGCAAATAACGATGTTGAACCAGAGAAACTAATCCTTGATGGCCAACAACGATTAACTTCTTTATTTCAGGCTATAATTACCAATAAAGTTGTGTTGACAAAAAACGAAAAGGGGCACAAAATTAAACGTTGGTATTACATTGATATGGAAAAGGCCCTGAGTGACTTTTATGACCTTGAAGAGTCCATTGTTTCCATACCTGAAGATAAAAAGGTAAAAAGGGATTTTGGAAGAGAGATAGAACTTGATCTTTCTGAAAAAGAAAATGAATATAAAAACTTAATGTATCCGGTGCATATGGTGGATGAATACCATGACTGGCGGGCAGGATTCAATAAGTTCTGGAATTATGATCCCGAAAAATTAAGACTTTGGGATGATTTTGAAACCAAGGTAATAAATAACTTCAATTATTACATGCTCCCGGTTATAATCATGAAAAAGGAAAACGAAAAAGAGGCGATTTGCCAGGTTTTTGAAAAAGTAAATACAGGGGGAGTTACTCTTAGTGTTTTTGAATTACTTACCGCTACTTTTGCTGCCGATGGATATGTATTAAGGAATGAATGGGAGAAAATAAAAAAACAATTTTCAGAATATAATATTTTGAATAGCGTTCAAAATGATGATTTTTTGCAGGCAATCAGTTTGCTGACTTCATATCACCGAAGAAAAAAGGCTGAAAAAGAACACCCCGACGGAGGGAAACTTCCTCCTGTAACATGTAAAAGAAAAGATATTCTCAAGCTTAATCTTGATGAGTTTAAGACATGGAAAGATAAAGCCATTAAAGGGTTTTTAAAAGCTGCAAAGTTTCTTCATACCCAATTCTTATTTGATTCAAAAGATTTACCCTATAGAACTCAGCTTGTTCCTTTGGCTGTTGCCATGGTTTTATTGGACGATAAATCTGAAATTGATGCAGTAAGAAATAAAATAATCACCTGGTTTTGGAGTGGTGTATTAGGGGAATTGTATGGCAGTGCCATTGAGACAAGGTTTGCATACGATGTTCAGGACATTGTTAATTGGGCTGATAGTGATATTACTCCTAAAACAGTAAAGGATGCTAATTTCTATCCCGAAAGGTTAGTATCATTGCGCAGTAGAAACAGTGCAGCATATAAAGGTGTTTATGCCTTGTTATTGAAAAACGGAGTTTTCGATTTTCGTTCTGGTGAAACAATCAATGCCCACATTTACTTTGATGAGGCTATTGATATTCACCACATTTTCCCAAAAGCATGGTGTGAGAGTAATAATTACAATTGGAAAATGTTTGATAGCATTATTAATAAAACTCCTCTTTCTTACAAGACAAACCGTAAGATAGGAAAGAAGGCTCCAAGTGTATATCTTCAAAATATAATTAAGGAATCCAGTATGGATGAAGATAGAATGAAAGAAATATTATCGTCACATAAGATACCCATTAATGAAATGCTAAACGATGATTTTGAAAACTTTTATACAAAGAGGGCGCAATACCTTCTTGAAATCATATCAAAGGCTATGAATAAAGAAGTGGAAGGGAAAGAAGACATAACATTTGAAAACCTGAAGAACTATGTCTAAACCTTATTTGCAATATAAAAACTCAGGTATTGAATGGATTGGTGAGATACCTGAGCATTGGGAAATAATAAGAATAAAAAATATAATTGAGTCAACAACAAATGGAGTTTGGGGGAAAGAACCTCAAGGAGATGAAAATGACGTTATTTGTATCAGGGTCGCTGATTTCGATAGGGATTTTAGTTCTCTTTCTGGAAACAATACAATACGAAATGTCTCTAAAAATGATTTAGAAACAAGAACTCTTGCTCAAGGTGATTTACTTATTGAAAAGTCAGGGGGTGGCGATTTACTTCCAGTTGGCCGTGTTGGTATTTACGAAAGAAATAATGTTACTGCTGTTTGTTCAAATTTCATGGCTCGTATTAGGCCAAATAAAAATAAGGTAGACCCAAAATGGCTATATTATTTATTCAGAACTACATATAGTAAAAAAGTTAATTTAGGAGCGATTAAACAAACCACAGGTATTCAGAATTTAGACACCTACAATTATTTTATAAATAAAGTTGGATTACCTTATATAGATGAACAACAAACCATAGCCACTTACCTCGACCACAAGACCAAAGAAATTGACGACACCATTGCCAAAAAACAACGGCTAATTGAGTTGCTGGAAGAAGAACGCAAAGCCACCATTAACGAGGCGGTAACCAAAGGCCTCAACCCCAATGTAAAAATGAAGGATTCAGGCATTGAATGGATTGGTGAAATACCGGAGCATTGGGAGGTAAAGAAATTAAAGTATTTGGCTCCGTTGATTAGGAATAAAAATGATGATAACAAAGATATAATTGGATTAGAAAATATTGAAGGAGGTACAGGAAAATTGATTCCTGACAGTGAAAGTAATATTAGTGGTGAATCATATGTTTTTAAGAAAGATGATGTATTATTTAATAAATTACGTCCCTATTTGACCAAAGTATATTTAGCAAAAGATGAGGGTGCTTGTGTAGGTGAATTACTGATATTAAGACCACAGAAAAAAATAAACCCTCTTTTTGTATTTTATCGTTTAATATCATCCAAATTTATAGAAATAGTAAATAATTCTACATATGGCACAAAAATGCCAAGAGCAAACTGGGATTTTATAGGTAATCTGAAAATTGCTCTTCCAGATATTAGGGAACAAAATGAAATTGCCAAGTTTATTTCATTGAATACTGATAGAATTAATTCTTCAGTCAAAAAAATCCAAGAACAAATCGAATACCTCAAAGAATATCGCCAATCACTCATTTTCGAGGCTGTAACCGGGAAAATAGATGTAAGAGAAGAAGTTTAGGCGATGAAAAAGCAACATATCCTTAACTATAAATTTAACCCAAATTAAGCGGTTAAACTAATACCAAGGGGCAACGCCCCGCAACATATTAGCACAGGGTGCAGCAAAGCAAACCCTGTGCAAATAAACCGAACGGAACATAAGCTCTGAAAGAGCGTCAGGTATAAAATATCAACAATAAACAATCTAAACTATTAGCCTATGCCTCAGTCATTAGCAAAAGTGTATGTTCATATTGTTTTTTCAACTAAAAACGGGCATCCTTTCATAACAGAAAAATACCGTAAAAACCTGCATTCGTATATCGTAGGGATTCTTTCAAAAAATGGATCATTCACAGAAGAAGTATACGCCAATAGCGATCATATACACCTATTATGTACTTTACCCCGGACTATTACTTTAGCAGATATAGTATTAAAAATAAAGGCATCCTCTTCAAAATGGTTAAAAACAGAAGGAATCAGTAAGTTCCAATGGCAGAATGGTTACGCCGTTTTTTCGGTGAGCGCTTCAAAAGTTACGACAGTTAAAAATTATATAAGGAATCAACCTGAGCACCATAAAAAAACAAAATTTAAAGATGAATTACGAGCCTTCTTTGACAAATACGATATTGATTACGATGAACGTTATGTGTGGGATTGATTAGAGATTAAAATACCTATCGGGCTTACAGCCCTTTTTTAAATGTTCTCCTGTCTACTGCTACAGGGCTACATTTCATTTCGCCCTGTGCTAATAAATAAATGCCTTTCAGGCATATTTTTAATCTTCCACTTTTCTTTGTTTTCAATTAAATGATCTGAAATATTAATATTAAAAACCGTTGTGGCTCTTAAGGTGTTAAATAATTTTTCAGCAAGTTCATCTTCACCTGATTTTTCAAGCATCGCTCCTGTTAATGCTCTTGCAGAAGGAGGATATTTCTGGGCAAGGCGGGCCAATGTTTTTCTGTCTTTTTCCTCCAGGTTTTTTATCAGTGTAAGAATACGCTGAAAAGATTCATTGACGGAGGCATCGGGTATTCTTTTAATGAATCTTATGCAGTCCAGTATTTGAAGAAGATAGATGTTATCCTTTCGGATTGGATTCCATTGCCGGATAAATTTAATCTTGTATTTGCCTCTTTTCCGGTTTTTCTTATCCACATTCGAGCCAATCTGAATCACATTGGAAACCTGCGTCGTAAGCCCGAATCGGTTAAAAATGCTCAATCCGGTTAAATATCCGATGGGTTTTCCATCCTCTTCAAGCAGGTCTTTAACGATTTCATATTCATCAGGATTTAACGTACCTGTTATTCCCTCTTTCGGTTTATAAAATCGTCCTTTGGACAATCTTTTTATTTCACCCGAATCAGCCATCCTTTGCAAAACCTTCTTTAAGGCATCCGCTTGTTTCACCTCATCTTCAAAATCATCATAGGTGAATACGTAGCCTTTAGCAAAACGGTTTATCTTATTTCTAACTATATCAGATGTTTTCATATATTTTGTTTCTGTCACAAAGATAGTAAAATGTCACGTTTTTGCCAGTAAAAACGTGACATTTATTTCGCAAATAGTATAAAAACCTTTGCGTTAGCTTACAAACTTCAAAAGATATTATTAAATTGAGAGAAATTTTAACAAAAAATAATGAAATCACATACGGAACAAGCCTTTGAACAAGCCATTGAGAACAGTTTGCTTACTCACGGCGGGTATATTAAGGGAGAAGATGCTAACTTTAATAATCAGTATGCAGTTGATACGAAATTCCTGTTTCAATACTTAAAAACAAGCCAGCCTAAACAATGGGAAAAACTCCGTAGCATTCATAATTCCAACATAGAGAATAAAGTTCTCTACCGCTTAAATCAAGAGATGGAAAACCGGGGAATGTTAGATGTAATACGAAATGGGTTTACAGATAATGGTGTGAAATTTCACATGGCTTTTTTTAAACCGGAAACCAGTCTTAATCCTGAAACCGAAAAACAATACAATCAAAATATTCTTTCAATCACCAGGCAAATCCATTACAGCGAAAAGAACGAAAACGCTGTGGATATTGTCTTATTCTTAAACGGCCTGCCAGTTGCTACGGTAGAATTGAAAAACCAGTTCACGCAACAAAACACCCAAAATGCAAAAAAACAATACATAGAAGACCGGGATAACCGGGAAACCCTCTTTCGGTTTAAAAGAGGAGCTCTGGTTCATTTTGCCGTAGATACGGATGAGGTTTACATGACTACAAAACTCGAAGGCAAACAGACCTTCTTCATTCCTTTCAACAGAGGGCACAATAACGGAGCAGGGAACCCGCCTAACCCGGAAGGATACAAAACTGCCTATTTGTGGGAATACGTTTGGCAAAAGGATAGCTGGATGGATATTATAGGCCGTTTTATTCATCTTCAGCAAGAAGAAAGAATGGTTAACGGGAAAATTTACAAAAAAGAAAAGATGATTTTCCCCCGTTACCATCAGCTTGATTGTGTCAGAAGACTTTCACGAAATGCCAAGAATGATGGTGTGGGTAAAAATTATCTGGTACAGCATTCAGCCGGAAGTGGCAAATCCAATTCCATTGCATGGTTAGCCTATCGGTTATTTAGCCTCCATAATGAACAAAACGAAAATGTTTTTCATGCTGTAGTAGTGATCACAGACCGGAAAGTATTGGACAAACAATTGCAAGATACCATTTACCAGTTTGAGCACAAACACGGCATTGTTGAAAAGATAGAAAAGAACAGCCACCAGTTAAGAGATGCCTTAATCAACGGCAATAGCATTATCATAACTACACTGCAAAAATTCCCGTTCATTTTAGACAGCATTGAAAAACTTTCAGAAGAGAAAGATGTGGATGTAAACCAAACGCTTAAAACAATATCCAAAGCCAATTACGCAGTAATTGTCGATGAGGCTCATAGCTCACAAGGCGGAGAGGCCTCCAAACAAATGAAAGAAATCCTCGGCAGCAGCAAATTGGACTCCGGTCAGAATTCATCTGAGAACAACAACGGAAAAGAAGAACCAGATGCCGAAGACCTGATCAGGCAGTCCATGTTATCAAGAGGCCAACAACCTAACATGAGTTTCTTTGCCTTCACGGCGACCCCGAAACCCAAAACACTGGAAGTATTTGGAGAAACAGGGCAAGACGGAAAGCCACGCCCCTTTCACTTGTATTCCATGCGTCAGGCAATAGAGGAAGGATTTATTCTCGATGTCCTGAAAAACTACATGACTTATAAAACTTTCTTTAAAATATCGCAAAAGGCAGAAGACAAGGTTGTCAATAAGAAAAAAGCCAGCAGGGCTATAGCCCGTTTCTTATCTCTCCATCCCTATAACCTTGCCCAGAAAACAGAAGTGATGATCGAACATTTCAGGCAGGTCGCTTCCAAAAACATAGGAGGAAAAGCCAAAGCAATGGTGGTTACCAGTTCCCGCTTACATGCCGTTCGTTATTACTTTGAATTCAAGAAATACATAGAAAACCACGGTTACAAAGACATTAAACCGCTTGTTGCATTTTCAGGAACAGTAAAAGACCCGGACATTCCAGATGAAGAATATACCGAAGAAAAACTGAACGGTATTAAAGAAAGTGAGCTACCCCGCATATTTGACACCGATGAATACAAATTGCTTGTAGTAGCCGAAAAATTTCAGACAGGTTTTGACCAACCCTTGTTACACACAATGTATGTGGATAAAAAACTTTCGGGAGTCCATGCAGTTCAAACCCTGTCTCGTCTTAACAGGCCTCATCCGGGAAAAGAAAACACCTTTGTGTTAGATTTTGCCAATGAAGAAGAAGAAATCAAAGAGGCTTTCCAGCCCTTCTACCAACAAACCACTGTTAGTAAAACCTCTGACCCTAATCGCTTATATGACCTGAAAAATACGATTGAATCCAAACATGTCATTTGGCAAACAGAGGTAGATAATTTTAACAAAGAATACTTTTCCAAGCCCAAACTGCACAAAAACAAAATCCATGCACTGATGAACTCTTATATCGATCCGGCCGTTGAGCGTTTTAAAGCGATAGAGAACGAAGAAGAACAAGACGACCTGAAAAACATGCTTACCCAATATGTACGTTCTTATAGGTTTCTCAGTCAGGTCATCCCCTTTCAAGACCTCGAATTGGAAAAGTTTTACGCCTACACCAAATTGTTATTAAACAAATTGCCTAAAGAAGAATTATCTGAGCGTTTCAGTCTCGGTAAAGACGAAGTATCACTGGAATATTACCGCCTCCAAAAAACCAAAGAAGGAGAAATTGCATTGGATGACCAACCGGAATACGGATTAAATAACACAGATGAGGCAGGTTTCCGAAAAGAAAAAGAAGAAGAGGATCAGCTATCGAGTGTTATAGAAACCATCAACGATCGTTTTGGAACCAATTTTAAAGAGGCAGATCGTTTGTTATTTGACCAGGTAGGGTTAGACCTCGCAGAAGACGAAACCATCATCAAACAAGCCAAAACAAACACCTTTGATAGCTTTAAAAAAGGCAAACTCGAAGACCTCTTCTACCAAAAACTGATCGACCGGATGGATATGAACGACGAAACCTCAAATAAACTCCTAAACAACAAAGACCTCGCAAATGCAATTTTGTTTGAGTATCTGGCCAAGGTGGTGTTTGAGAAGGTGAATGTGTAGAGAATTAATTATGGCTGAAATGAAAAAAATATCAGGGGAAGATTTTAAAAAATTATTAAGGACTAATTCTGAACCTACAGGTTATATTGTAACAGATCCTATACTTTTAAATCATTCATGTATTCATTTTGACAGTTACTTTTTCAAAAGTTGTACTTTTTCAGAAGGAATTTTCATAAATATAGAAAAAGAGGCTATTGAAATATACTTAAAGGACGTTGAAGTTAAAAATATTTCAGTTGAAAATTCTACAATCAATGCATTACATCTCTCAGGAACAGAAGTTCTTGGAAGTCTTTGCTTGAGAAAAACTACTATAAAAGAAACATTAGAACTAATAAATAATTCCAATGTCTATGAGCAGATAGAAATTGAATTATATACTCAAATAAAATCGTTGAGAATTGAAAAAAGCAATGTTGAAAATATATTGAATTTAGTTAATACCTCAATCACCACTATTAAAATTAATGAGTCTAAATTCACTGAGAGAGTTATTATAATGAATTCTTTTTTTGATAAATTCAATATAATAAGTTCAAAATTCGAAAACACTATAGATTTTGCTGTATGTGAAACAAATTCAATAGTAATAAGAAATTCCAATTTCTTTGAGTTTATACTGTCTTTATCCTTATCCAATGAAACAGAAGGGAAAGACATTCAGAAATGTTGTAAAAATATAGATATAATTAATTCTTCTTTTAAAAAGAAGTTTATTATCGAAGACGAAATAACAAAAAGTGAAAAGATACCAGTAAATAGTTTAAATATATTTTTTGGGGAAGAAATGAAGGGGGAACTTTATATTAAATCAATAGACTTAAAATTTTTAAACTTGTTTGGCAGTAACTATGAAACAGAGGTTGTTTTTGATGAAACAAAAGTCAACAAAGTTAACTTCCGAAATTTTTCAAATTACAGAACTTTATCGTTTTTCAAACTTGAACCAATAAGCACTAAAAACACTAATCAACTACATATCACTAAGACCAACTTAGGCAAAACCCAATTTCACTATTGTGATTTAGCAGCATATAAAGAAAATATAGAAATTGACCAATCTAACCTTATTGATATAATTCCTACAGGTGTAAAATGGTTTGATTATAATTCCCTACGAGGAAAAAACATAAAAGAATATAATAAGTGGGTAAAGTTTTGGGAAAAAAATAAAAATCTATTTCTGTATGCATTTTATAATCTAACTTCTGATGATCCAGATGTCATAAAATATCGAAAAATTCGGGAGCTTTTCCGTCAACTAAAGACTGTTATGGAAAGGCAAGCAAATAGAATCCAAGCTCTTCAATTCAAACAATATGAGATGCAGGCTTACAAAGAGGAGCTTAAACGAACCAAACGGTTTTATAGTAGAGAACGAATAGTTTTGTGGGCTAACGCATCAAATAATCATGGCCAAAACTGGGTTAAACCCATTTTATTGGCTATAGGATTTTCTTTGATTCTGTGTTCTTTTATTACTTTTTCAGTTTTTGAAGATTGGTGGTCGTTGAAAACAATTGGAGAGAATATTCAGCACTATCCACGGATGATGAATCCAGCGTTTAGTCTGGAAAATATTTTCGGAGAGGATAAATCATTTTCATTCTGCACAAATCTCTGGGCTTTACTACAAAGAGTATCTAT
Source organism: Bacteroidota bacterium (assembly GCA_051747065.1). Classification (GTDB taxonomy): domain Bacteria; phylum Bacteroidota; class Bacteroidia; order Bacteroidales; family UBA12077; genus JAGXLC01. Next base: position 9,572 of record JBNJFT010000063.1, read on the forward strand.
GTCTTTCTTTATTTATCAGACTGTGGTGGCTTTTAGGAAATATGGGAAGGGGTAAATTATTTTTAAATTAGCAAGTTAATTTAGTTAGGTGATATGGAATATATTATATTTTGCGATGAATCCGATAAAAAAGGAAGATACTATTCAAATTTTTATGGTGGAGCCCTTGTAAGATCAACTGACATTGAGCATATAAAAGACGCTTTGAAAGAAAAGTGTGATAGGCTGAATTTATACAAAGAAATAAAATGGTCAAAGGTAACTCCAATTTACCTTGAAAAGTATAAAGCGATTATAGACGAATTTTTTAGTTTTATTGAGCAAGATAAAGTTAAGATAAGAATAATGTTTACTCAAAATGCTATAGAACCTAAAAATTTGACAAAAAAACAGATTGAGGACGAATATTTTATACTGTATTATCAATTTTTACATTATGCATTTGGACTTGAATATAGTAATAAAACAGATGAAAAAATAAATTTACGAATATATCTTGATCATATGCCGGAAACTATTGAAAGACGGCAAAGATTTAAAGAATATTTAAAGGGAGTGGAAAAAAAACCAAGCTTTAGGAGGGCTAACCTTAAAATAAGAAAAGAAGATATAACTGAAGTAAAATCTCATGATCATATTATCCTTCAATGTCTTGATATCATTTTAGGTTCAATGTCTTTTAGATTGAATAATAAACATTTGATTAAGCCTGAGGGTAAAAGCCAAAGAGGAAAGAAAACAATTGCGAAGGAAAAGCTATATAAACATATTTTAAAAAGAATTAGACAAATATACAGTGGCTTTAACATTGGCACTACTACGGGTCACCATAATGGTATTGAAGATAGGTGGAATAACCCTTATAGACATTGGCGATTTCTGCCAAAAGAATATAAAGTGAATGATTCTAAATTTAAGCCATAAAAAAAACTCCGTTTCTGCTACATCAATGTCTCAGGTGGCACCTGAGCCTTCGCAGACTACAGAGTTTTTAATTTCAGAGTACAAATTAAACAATTATTTTATAATATGCTAAAATTTTTTTTAATATTTTTCCACAAAATAATATTAATATTCTAATGTTTAATTATTTAACGATAGATAACTGATAAATATTGTTTTTTAATAACTGAGTCATTCCACTTTTTTTAAATGCGCTCCATCCTCCTGCCACATTTCATACATTTTTGTTGCATGTTCTGCTGGTGTGGCTTTGATGTATTTAAGGAAGGCGGATTCAGTTTCATGTCCGGTTATCTGCATAATTGTAATGGCCGGAATTCTTCTTTTCTCAGGTCTATAACTTCAAAAAAGAGAACGTATTGTGAAAGAGAATGCCTTTCACCGGGTAAAGGATGTCAAACCTGCGGTTATTCATACCTCTGCAATCCGTATGGAATTGCTTCATAAGGAAGAATTTTCTCTATGAACGCATTATCCGTGATGGTATCCTTTGTAAAGCTATCTGGCGTAACGTTTTGAAAGATTCGCCACAGGTCTGGGCTGATATTTGTTTCGCAAGCTACGGTTATTTGTTCTATATAAATTGTATTCCCGGTATTGAGTTCAATTTCCTTGTTAGTTCCGTATGGGGAATCATACGAACGCAGCGATGCCTTTTCATAGGCTACTCCGTGTTGGAAATGGGTTGATTTTATCTTGTTAATAAGCTGATTTTGAAGGTAAAGTCTGTTTTCTTTTTCTGAGAGATAATAGTGTTCTTCCTGAACCCCTTGTTTCTGTAATCTTTCGGTTTGTTTTTTCAGATTCTCTGCGTTTCCGGATATAAACAATTTTCTGATGTATCCGTTTTCGGTGATTTCCGCATAACCCGGTTTTACCAGTTCGGCTGCCTGTGTTCTTGCGGCTCGTCCCTGGTAACGGTTTTTATACACGAAAGAACAGTAGTTAACAGCGAGTGGAATATTGTTTAAAAGGCCATGATGAATAAGTTTCAGGGCAGTTATTTCCGATTCTATAACCGTGACTTTTTCCCCGGGCAGGAAAGTGTAAGGTTTGTATGCAAGTTTATTGATGTTATGCGGTGTCAATCTTAACTGGTGGATATTCAGGTGTTTTACGCCAATGTCGCTGAGTTCTTTCATCAACACTTTCATCTTTTCCAAATCTTCCGGTATTGCAGGTATTTCTACGGTCACTACCGGGATTTTTCCAATGGCTTTCTTAAGGTATTTGAGGTTATATCCGGTGGCGCCTATGTCAAATCTTATTTCGTTTAATCCTGCGTCATGAAGCATTTTTAGTTTGTCTTCCGTGACCAGTGTTCCGTTGGTATAAAGCCAAATGTACATTGAATCAAACTTACGACGCACAGCAGCAATGTACTCAAGGCTTTTTTCGAAAGTAAGGAAAGGTTCTCCGCCACTTATGCTTACTCCTTTGTAGCCGATTTTTTCAATGTAGTCAATGTATGCTCCGGGTTCCGGGAATGAGAATGCATTGGTCGAAGGGACACCTATTTCATCCTGAGAAGCGGGGCAATAAAAGCACTTCGCATTACACTTGCCGTTTATGAAAAGGCACGACCATTTTCCTTCAGCACATATCCTGCAACCGGGGGATAGATTGCGAATGTCTGTTTTGGTGCCGGAATAACCCGGTTTGGTAAATTTTGATATATTTTGTAATAGAGAATTCCTGGTATCTGCAAATTTTGCAAGTTCTTC
>JBNJFT010000064.1:0-2981 GCA_051747065.1 Bacteroidota bacterium
TAGAGTTATCAAATGTAGTGTAAAGTTCATCAAAATATTCTCTGGCCTTTTCTTCAGAGCCTTTTTCGTATAGTCTTTTTGCTTTCGTAAAGATAATTTCCTGCAATTTTTTTAATTCAGTCTGGAAAAAATCTTTGTATTTTATTGTTTTTCCATCTTTTAATACTTGGGTTTTTTGAATTTTTTTTAAAGGATATAAAGCTTTATTATCAACCTCTTTTTTTCTGGGGTGACTTTCAGGAAGTTGATTAAATGCCAGAGCTTCCAAAAAAATAATCTCATTGGATTGGTTTTCTATTGCTATAGCTTGCTGGTAAACTTCTTCATAATTTTTTTCGGTGTATAGTGATTTCAGTTTTGCCGGTTTATCATTTTGTCCTGTGACTGGCAAACTGCTCATTATTAGCCATAGAATAATTATTCCTGCAATTGATATATGATTTAACTTCATAGCAACATTATCTTTTCATTGTAAAACGAAACAATGAGCTATTAGTTCATATCTTAAAGTAAATTTATTGAAGAGGTTTTTCCTGCCGGGCATTCACAAAGAGCGTTTCACCGATCCCATCATATCCAAGAAAGGTATTTTCTCCTTCATGTTTGAGTTGTTCATTCAGAAAACCTATCATTGTAAGGCCGGCTTTAGAAGATTTTTTATTGATGATGTCTCTTGGGCGTGTATTCTCATCCATTTTAATGAACTCAATATTTTTCATAGAGATTGGCAAACGTCCTTTTTTCACAACTTCAATCAACTGGTTTTTTGATTCGGCGTCATCTTTCTCTGTATACAGATTAAATATTCTAATTGCGCTGTGTTTCCAGTCGGGATGCCCCATGATGATATAACTAAGTAGAACCATCAGGTTAATATTTTTCAAATCAAATTTCCGGATCCAGATATGAATGCCATTTTGATATTTGATTGCCTGGTTGGTTCCTGCCAGCACACATACATCATATTGAGCCGCCCGGATTAGAGAGATGTTGTCAACAATCTGATTGAGACTCTGTGGGTACTTTTTATCAAATTCAAATAAAAGCATATTGTTTTCTAAGCCTGAAATCCCCGGTATTTGTATTATTTGAGCTATGGCCGAAGTGTAAGAAGGAGAGATTATCGTATCTACATAAACATGACTGGAACGGTAATAGGTTTTTTCTATTAATTCCTGCAGCGCTTCTTTTGATTGCTCATAGGTTGCGGAGGAAAGATAACCCGGGATATATTTAATATAAGTTCCGAAACCATATTTGTAGGCAATCCATGTTAAAAGATTGAAGGCATTTTCTCTGTCTGATTCGAGGTTTGATACACAAATCATGGACGGATGCCAGCTGATTTTTTCTTTTAATCGCTGAGTCTTTTGTAAGTAGATTTGCAGGTTTCTGTTAATCTGGAAGAGGGTGCTTTTGAATATTGCTTCTAAACCTTTCCTTTCTTTATGATGACTGCTGATGTAAAGGTATAGAGCAACCATCAGAACGATTGCAATCAATGCATATACTGCGTCGATACGGAACATAAAGTAAACTGAGAACACAAAACCGATTAAAGAAAGAATCCATTTGGACTTGAAGGTAGGACGGTAGGATGGAGGTGCGCCAAAATGATAAAGAAACGAGATCAGACAAAGAGAGCCGTAGGTTACCATAAAAAACATGGAAATAATCGTAGCGACAGCATTTACGCTACCGACTGCAACAAAAATGAATGCGATTAAAACTGTTACCAGTGACGCATTGAATGGCTCATTTGTGCCCTTTTCGCCTTTGCTGAGGAAGCGGTTAAATTTTATTCCGGGTAGTGCAGCATCTCTGCCCAGAGCTTGAAGTGTTCTGGGGGCAACCATTACAGAGCCCAGGGCTGAGGATATGGTTGAAGCTGCCAATCCAAGTGGAATTATAATATGTCCTCCCGTTGCAATTTCTGACATAATTAATTGCACATCAATCAGTTTGTCTGGAGGGGCAGAATATACCAACTTCAGGGCGATGAATATATAAATTATAAATCCTAAAACTGTGGCTATGATTGTGCCCTTGGGGATTGATTTTTCGGGATTTTTTAAGTCGCCGGAAAGCCCTACGCCTGCTGTCATTCCTGTAAATGCAGGAAAAATAATGGCAAAGATCATGAAAAAATCATCGTAATTCCTTACAGGCTTTTCAGTAATTCCCGCACGTGCTGTCTCTGCATATTCCGTGCTTCCTGTAAAAAACATGATAAGAGCAAATGCTAAAATGGCTACTACGACATACAACGTTTTCACACCGAGATTTGCTCCCTTTTTTAGTATCAATATGGAAAGAAGTGCCATTGATGGTATGCTAATGGCTTGCCTTGGTAAGGTGTATCCATAAGTTTCATTAAACCAGTTAAATAAAGGTTCAAATGCTTCAGTAAAGGCGATTACATAAAATGCGACACTTATTGCCTGGGATAGGTACAAAGCAATTCCTATGGTACTGCCAATATTTATTCCAAATGACCGTGAAATAATAAAATATTCTCCGCCACCTTTCACTCTTTGGTTGGTTGCCAGTTCAGAAATGGCAAAGGCGGTGGGGATAGTAACGAGATGCCCGAGTATAATGATTCCAATTACGCCCAGAAAGCCTAATTTTCCTACGGCAAACCCAAACCTTAAAAATAAAATAGCTCCTAAAATCGTGGAAATGGCCGTAAAAAAAACAGGCGCCGTACCAAATTTATTGGATTTGTTTTCAGCCATAGCCCTAATACTTTTTTATAAAGATAATAATTCTCTTTTATATGCAAATAAAAAAACGCCGTATTTACTTTTGAAATACGACGTTTTGATAAGATGAAAAATTATTTATCGTGGAATTCGTGAATTGGCCTTTAGCCTTTGGCTATTAGCTTTTAGCGAGGAATTTTCCTATATTTCATATTGCTGCTTATATATTTACCTAATGTTTACCCCCTTTTTCTTCGCTGCCAACTGCCTTCTGCC
>JBNJFT010000064.1:3081-11963 GCA_051747065.1 Bacteroidota bacterium
TTCTGCCTTCTGCCTTCTGCACTGCAAGCTGCAACTCCAACTCCAACTGCTACTATTTCGCTGCTCCCTGCTCTTGCAAATTCATCGGGTTTTTAACCTTTTGTTTCAGTAAAGAGATGTCAAGTACTTCCATGATGTTTGAAACATAGTGGAAAGTAAGTCCTTTAAGATAAATATCCTTGATTTTTTCTAAGTCTTTCTTGTTTTCTTCAGAAATAATGATCTCATTAATTCCTGACCTTTTGGCAGCAAGTATTTTTTCTTTAATACCACCCACCGGAAGAACCTTTCCTCTTAAAGTTATTTCTCCGGTCATAGCTATGTTCTTCTTCACTTTTCGCTGTGTGAAAATGGAAGCCAGTGATACAGCCATGGAAATCCCGGCTGATGGTCCATCTTTCGGTATTGCTCCTTCAGGAACGTGAATGTGGACATTCCAAATATCAAATACGTTTTCATCAATTCCGATATTCTCTGCATGAGCTTTAATATATTCTAAAGCAATAGTAGCCGATTCCTTCATTACCTCTCCTAAATTTCCGGTTAAGGTCAGCCTTCCTTTTCCTTTACTCAGGCTGCTTTCTATGAACATGATCTCACCTCCTACAGCCGTCCATGCGAGCCCTGTAACGACACCGGCGAATTCATTTCCCTGGTATTTTTCTTTGAAATATTCCGGTGGCCCCAGGATTTTGCGGATGTCCTCTATCGTTAATTTTTTTGTATGTGTACCTTCCGAAGCTATTTCCCTTGCTATATTTCTGACTATTTTAGCAATGGTTTTGTCGAGGGTTCTTACACCTGATTCTCTGGTATGATTTTCAGTAACGTATTCCAATACTTTTTTAGTGAAGGTTACTTGGTTCTTTTTCAGTCCATGAGCTACCAATTGCTTTGGAACTAGGTGTCTTTTAGCTATTTCAATTTTTTCTTCAATAATATAACCACTTACATCGATCATTTCCATTCTATCGCGGAGCGTCGGACTGATCGATTCGACAGTATTAGCCGTAGCAACGAACATTACATTTGATAGGTCATATTCAACTTCCAGGAAGTTGTCGTAAAATGCCGTGTTTTGTTCCGGGTCCAAAACTTCCAGTAAAGCGGAAGAAGGATCGCCGTGAAAATCTTTCCCTACCTTATCTACTTCATCAAGTACAAACACAGGGTTTGAAGACTTTGCCTTTTTTATATTTTGAATGATCCTGCCCGGCATAGCACCTACGTAAGTTTTTCTGTGTCCTCTTATCTCAGCTTCGTCTCTCAAACCGCCCAAAGACATCCTGACATATTTTCTCCCTAATGCTCTTGCAATTGATTTGCCTAAAGAAGTTTTTCCTACACCCGGAGGCCCATACAAACAAAGAATTGGTGATTTCAGGTCGCCTTTCAGTTTAAGAACTGCTAAGTATTCCAGGATTCTGTCTTTTACATTTTCTAAACCGAAATGGTCTTCGTCTAATATGCGTTCCGCTCTTTTCAGATCGTAGTTATCTTCTGTAAATTCATTCCATGGTAATTCAAGCAAGGTGTTTAAATAGTTCATCTGAACAGAATATTCACCTGCCGCAGGATTGAGTCTTTGCAGCTTATCCAGTTCTTTATTGAATACATCTTCAACTTCTTTCGTCCATTTCTTTTTCTTTGCTTTTTCCTTCAATTCCTCAATTTCCTGCTCCAATGCGCTTCCACCCAGTTCGTCCTGTATAGTTTTCATTTGTTGTTGCAGCAAATATTCTCTTTGCTGTTTGTCCATATCTGTTTTGACCTTTGACTGTATGTCGCTTTTTAATTCGAGCATCTGCACTTCTTTTGTAAGATGCTCCAGCAAATGTAATCCTCTATCCTTAAGATTTGCTGTTTCGAGCAGGTTTTGCTTATCCTGAAGCTCGATGTCACTGTTTGAACAGACAAAATTGATCAGGAAGGTTGAATTTTCTATGTTTTTTACAGCGAATGAAGTTTCTTGAGGTATATTGCTTGATAAGTTTATGATTTTCAGCGACAAGTCTTTTAATGAACCAATGATTGCTTCATATTCTTTACCTGTAGCATCTTTTTTAGCTTCTTCGAGTTCTGTTACTTTCCCCTGATCAAAAGGCTCAGTATGAACTATCTCTTCAAGCTGAAACCGTTTTTTCCCCTGAATAATTACCGAAGTGCTTCCATCGGGCATTTCCAGTATTTTTATGATCTGGGCGATCGTACCTATTTTATAGAGATCGTCGTATCCGGGACTCTCTATAGCCGGGTCTTTTTGCGAAACTGCTCCAAGTACCTTTTCGTTGTTGTAAACATCATCAATAAGTTTCAGGGACTTTTCGCGGCCCACTGTTATCGGCAGAATAACTCCCGGGAAAAGCACCGTGTTTCGTAAAGGTAGTATAGGAATTGTTTCAGGAACTTCTATTTTATTTAGTGAATCTTCTTCTTCGTCTGTTATTAATGGTATAAATTCTGATTTCTGATTTGAATCTTCTTGCATGAGTAAATCGTCCATGTTAATTTTTAAATCTTTTTTCCAACTCATAATTTATTTTTCCTCTCTGATATCTTAAACGTTTTCTGTCAAATTGGCATTATACAATAAGGCCAAACTGAATTAATGGATTGTCAATTGTTGTGCCAAAAATAATGAAATTGAAGTAAAAACACTTTGGTTTTCTTTCAAAAAAGAAAGTAGGTTAGGGTTGACGTTTTAGAAATTTCTGTATTTTTCTGTGATATTATAGATATTAGATAATATATCTTTTTCGGTATCATCAAGTTTTATATTTCTTCTTTTCATTACGGTTTCAGCTACTTCTAAAGCTTTATTCAGCTTATATACCTGAAATCCTTTTGTTCCTCCCCATGCGAATGAAGGAATGAAATTGCGGGGAAATCCTTCTCCGAATATATTAGCATTGACTCCTACAACAGTACCTGTGTTAAACATAGTGTTGATGCCGCATTTAGAATGGTCCCCCATAATAAGGCCGCAAAATTGCGAAGAGGTATTTATAAAACGGGATTCGGTATAATTCCAGAGCTTTACTTCTGCATAATTGTTTTTCAGGTTAGAATTGTTTGTATCGGCACCCAGATTGCACCATTGGCCGATCACTGAGTTGCCAAGGAAACCATCATGTGCTTTATTTGAATAACCAAGGAATACGGAATTGTTAATTTCTCCCCCGGTTTTACAATAAGGGCCAAGCGTAGTTGGGCCATATATTTTTGCAGCCATTTTAACTACAGCATGTTCACACATTGCAAAGGGGCCTCTTATTGCTGAATTTTCCATGATTTCTGCATCTTTTCCTATGTAGATAGGGCCTTTTGATGCATTTAAGGTTGCAAATTCAACTGTTGCACCCTCTTCGATAAATATATTTTCTTTTCCGGCTATTTTATTCGTTTCGCTGACTGGGGCCGATTCGCGACCTGTTGTTAATAATTTGAAATCCTGATTTATTGCTTCTCCGTTTTCCTGGAATATTTGCCAGGGATAATTAATTTTTGTGACGTTGCTCTTAAATTCTTTTATCTCAATTTCTCTCAATTCTTTTTTTTGGAAGGCTTCAATTTCATCTTTTTTTAAGTAGCCGGCAAGAATGTCATTGCCGCTAACCAGGGTTTGTCCTGGTTTTAATGCTTCAATTTCTTTGAATAAATTAGCATCCGGTAATACTGAACCATTTATCAGAATGTTGTATTCGTCTTGTTTTAAAGGGTATTTATCAGATAGATAGTCTGCTGTAATATAAGAACAGGTGGTTTTTAGAAATTTTTCCCATTTTTCTTTAATGGTTAAAATTCCCACTCGAATTTCTGATGTGGGTCTGGTGAATGTTAGGGGAAGTAGATTGTCCCAACTATAATCGTCAAATAATATATAATTCATGTGTTTGAATTTTACTTATTAATCACATGTTTGCTGAGTGCTGAGATTTATATAAATATTTTATTATAAATCTCTTTCAATATTGACAAATATAATAAATAAAAAAGAGCTCCGGTTTTTCTCGGAGCTCTTTTTATAAAACTGCAAAAAAATCTATTTTTTCTTATTCTCGTAATGCTTTTTGTACTTGTTCATAAACTTGTCCACCCTTCCGGTGCTGTCAATAAGCTTCCTCTTACCAGTGTAGAATGGATGGGAAGTATTTGAAATTTCCAGTTTAACTAAAGGATATTCTTTTCCATCTTCCATTGTAATTGTATCCTTTGTTTCAACAGTAGATTTTGACATGAATGTTTCCTCATTTGACATGTCTTTGAAAACAACTACTCTATAGTTTTTTGGATGTATCTCTTTTTTCATCTCTATCTCTTTTCTTTTAAGTTCTATTTTCAATAAAAGCGACTGCAAAAATACACAGGATTATTTAAATATCAAAAAATTATATTTATTTTTCTCTGAAAATATTTTTATTTCATTTCAAACCATTTTTCTATATCAAAAGGTTGAAAAGTTTTATGCACAAATTCATTTAGGTGCTTATTATAAGAATAATCTTTTTCCCATTCGTTAACATTTTCTATAATTTCTTTCAGTGCATTTGCAAAATAGTAGACCTCATCGTCTTTCATAGTGGGGTGGAGTGATAGTCTCACCCAACCCGGCTTTTGAGACAGATCTCCGTGATTTATAAGATCTGTAATATGTTTTGAGTCTTTGTATGTTACATTTAACAGATAATGTCCGTATGTGCCTGCACATGCACAGCCACCCCTTACCTGTATCCCATAGCGGTCATTGAGTAATTTTACAAGCAAATTAAAATGTATGTCTTCGTGATAAAAACTTATTACTCCCAGTCTTTCTTCAACATTGTCAGCCAGCAATTTTATCCCTGGTATTTTTCTCAATTCCTGGAATGCTAGTTGCACAAGTTCCTTTTCCCGGGCCTCGATGTTTTCTGTACCCATTTGCTCTTTTAATTTAATGGAGAGGGCTGCCCTTATTACCTGTAAAAATCCTGGTGTACCGCCGTCTTCTCTGGCTTCTATGTCGTCTACGAATTTATATTCTCCCCAGCGGTTTGTCCAGTCTACAGTTCCTCCACCCGGATTATCAGGAACAGGTGTATGGTACAGCCTTTTGTCGAAAACCATAATACCTGCTGAACCCGGTCCACCTAAAAATTTGTGGGGTGAGAAAAATACGGCATCGAGTTTTTCTTCCGGATTTTCTGGGTGCATGTCAATGTCTACGTATGGAGCTGAAGCGGCAAAATCTACAAAAGCTAAGCCACCATGTTGATGCATTATCTTTGCCAGTTTGTGGTAGGGTGGTCGAATACCTGTAACATTTGAGCAGGCAGAGAAACTACCGATTTTAAATTTTCGGTCTTTGTAATTTTCCAGTTTTCGTTCCAGATCTTTTGTATCTACCAATAAGTCTTCATCGGGTTCAAGAAGAACGACATCAGCCATGGTTTCAAGCCAGGATGTATGATTTGAGTGATGTTCCATGTGAGTGACAAAAACTACCGGTTTTTCGGCTTCTCTCAGGCAATCTTTGTTTTTAAGCATTCCGCAGCCTTTCAGTCCTAATATTCTTTGCAGTTTGTTGATTACTGCGGTCATACCAGAACCAGCGTTGACAATCACGTCATTTGGTCCGGCATTTACGTGATTTTTTATGATTTGTTGAGCAAGGTGGTAACTCTGGGTCATTCGCACGCCTGTTTCGCTTGTCTCTGTATGTGTGTTTGCGACAAAAGGGCCAAAGTCTTCCTGAATTTTTTTCTCTATTGGTTGGTATAGCCTTCCGCTAGCCAGCCAATCAGCATATATTAATTTTTTTGTGCCATAAGGAGATTCAAAAGTTGAATTATAACCAATGGTGTTTTTTCTGAATTTTTCGAAATACTTTTCTAAAGAACCCATAGGAATTATTTTTAAGTATTATTTTCCTGCAAATTTAAAATAAAAATCCTCATTTCGCAGAATTACCGAAATGAGGATTGTCAGTATTTGTGTGGCTTTAGTCTCTGCCGGCTATAAGGGAAAGGAGCCTTAGTATTTCAATATATAACCAAACCAAAGTAAGTATTAAGCCAAAAGCTCCGAACCATTCCAGGTGTTTTGGGGCACCTGCCTGTGCACCTTTGTAAATAAAATCGAAATCCAATACCAGATTAAGCGCGGCAATGATTACAATAACCACACTTATTCCAATACCTAACAGCGTTGGTTGAAACAAGGCAACTTGAACTCCAAAAAGCTGAAGTATTATGGATAACAAATAGACTAAGAAAACAGCTCCTGTAGCTGCAACGACACCGGCACGAAATTTTTGGGTCACTTTAATCATTCCGCTTTTATATGCTGCCAGAAGGACAAGTAAGACACCAAAAGTTAAGGCTACTGCCTGCATTACAATTCCCGGGAAGCGGGCTTCAAAAAAAGCTGATATTCCGCCAATGAAAAGCCCTTCCAGAACAGCGTAAATCGGAGCTGTTATGGAAGCTATTGTTTTTTTAAAAATTGTAATCAAAGCAGTTATAAATCCACCTATACCACCTATAGCAATCCAGGTTACCACAGCTGAGGCACCGGCTTCAGGAGTAGCCGCATTAAAAAACAGCCTCCATGTATAATAAGCCCCAACCGCTAATAACAAAAACATTATCAGTGTTTTGTTAACAGTGCCTTCTATGGTCATCGTTTCTTCCTGGGTTGAAGTGTTGCTTCGAGCTTTGAACAATTCTTTAGTCAAAGCAGGATTTGTTGATCTTGTAAGTCTGCTCATTTTTATTTTTTTCTTTGTTTTATCAAATATCGTACCTTTTTTCGTACATAATGGCGAATTACTTTAGTTTAATGATTTCTTTTCCTATTTAATCCAGCTTGTCTTTCACATGATAATGATCTCTATGTTCGCTGCTTCGTGATACCAATTCTCCGAGAAAGCCTGCGACAAATAGTTGTGTTCCGATAATCATACAAGTTAATGCTATGTAGAAATAAGGACTTTCGGTTACTAATTTTGCCGGTATGTTGTGGTTTAAGTAGTATAATTTTGTTCCTCCCAGCCAGATAGCCGCTAATACACCAATTGTAAATATTGCTGTGCCTATGGTTCCGAATAGATGCATAGGCCGTTTCCCGAATTTCGTAATAAAAGTGATTGACATTAAATCCAGAAAACCTTTTATAAATCTGTCAATTCCAAATTTGGTCACTCCAAATTTGCGTTTTTGGTGCGCGACAACTTTTTCTCCAATTTTTGTAAACCCCGCTCTTTTAGCAATTACCGGGATGTACCTGTGCATTTCACCATACACTTCAATATTTTTAACAACCTCGTTCTTATATCCTTTAAGTCCGCAGTTAAAGTCATGCAACTTAATTCCGGTGACTACACGTGCTGTTTTGTTGAAGAACTTGCTGGGAATGGTTTTAGTAATCCTGTCAAACCGCTTCTTTTTCCAACCGGAAACCATATCATAATCATCTTCCTGTATCATTCGATATAATTCCGGTATTTCTTCAGGACTATCCTGTAGATCTGCATCCATAGTGATAACTACCTCTCCTTTTGCCTCTTTAAAGCCCATATGAAGAGCAGCAGATTTTCCATAGTTTTTTCTGAAACTTAATCCTTTTATGCTTGGATTGGATTGTTTTAATTCGTTGATTTTATCCCATGAACCGTCGTCGCTGCCGTCATCAACAAAAATAATTTCATACTGAAACTGATTTTTGTTCATTACCTGAGATATCCAGCTGGCTAATGCTTCTAAAGATTCTACTTCGTTATATAAAGGAACTAATACAGTAATATCCATTCAAATAGTTTTTTTTCCTTATTGATTAAAGATTGGTTTTTCATTCTTTGTGAAGATGGAAATGATTAATGATATAATGGTTCCGATAAAAGCAAATGAGAAAACCGAAGAAAACAACATTATTGTAGGAGAAGTAAAAGTGCGTTGCATTTCTGTTGCAGTTTCTACCTGTTCCTCTGATATTCCGGTCTTTAACATTTCTTCTTCTGCCACTCTCATAGTTTTTTCCAATAACTCCGGATCAATTGCAGTATAAAGCAAATAAGTAAAAATACCAATAATAACACCTACGAAAACACTAATCAAAACCCCAAGGCCAAGTGACCTGCCGTAAGTGATGTATCCTTCGGAATGTTGATCTCTGTATGTTTTTATTCCATAGTACAAACCACCGGTTAATATAACCCATTGTAGAAGCCCCAGAATAGTATTTTTGGAAACATAATTGTCAGTTATATAAAGTAGCAAAGTATAAATAACTAAAAGGATTCCGGTGATGAGGCCAAAAGTCATTGCGCTTTTTAAATAGGTGTTTCCCTGTCCGGCATTGCTTTGGTTTTCTGTAGATTGCTGTTGTGTTTCCATGGCTATAGTTTTTGGTTACAAAGCAAATATAGAATTTTTGATTTTTATTTGTGAATGATTTGTCATTAAAATTTAATTTTCTATTTTTGCAATCCCTGGGCAAGTCTTATACGACCAGCTCCCGCTGAACTCCCCCAGGTCCGGAAGGAAGCAAGGGTAGGCGGTAGAGCGGTGCGATATAAGTCGCTTGCCCAGCTTATCATTTGACTTTCCGTTTTTTATTCCGTAAATTTAGTCATGTTATTAATTATGCATGGCTTATCATATTAACTTAACAAACAAACAAGAGCGTCGATTGCGGGAAATCGTCCGTGAAAATCAGAATAATAAAAATATTCTCAAGCGGGCATATTGCATTTTACTACGCAACGATGGGCAGAATAATGACAATATTATCCGTCTTCTTGATATTCACGAAGATACCATTGCAGATTGGGTTAAGATATATACAAAACAAGGTCTTGATGCATTGCTTACTTTTAAATATCATAAGAGAAGGAAATCTAAATTAGA
>JBNJFT010000065.1:0-10048 GCA_051747065.1 Bacteroidota bacterium
TCTGGCACGTAAAGGACTTGTCAACAAACCCGATCGTGTTGTGGCCCCAATTAAAGTGAATTGATTCAATGTTAACTGTACAGAGCGGGCGCTCGGTCCTTTATCAATAACAATATCAATCTGAAAATCTTCCATTGCAGAATAAAGGTATTCTTCAACCACAGAACTCAATCGATGAATTTCATCTATAAAAAGTACATCTCCGGGCTCAAGATTTGTTAAAAGACCGGCCAGGTCTCCGGGTTTATCAAGGACAGGACCGGAAGTTATCTTTAAATTGACATTCATCTCATAAGCAATAATATTGGCAAGTGTCGTTTTGCCAAGCCCAGGCGGACCATGCAATAAAACATGATCCAACGCATCACTTCGCATTTTTGCGGCCTGAACAAAAATTTTGAGATTTTCAACAACTTTATTCTGTCCTTTAAAATCTTCGAATTGCAAAGGACGAAGTTTTCTTTCAAACTCCTTTTCCCTGGAATTCAGCTGTTCTTCACGTATGTTAAAAACATTATCTTCACTCATGAAATAAATTCTATAAACCTAATTGTTTTGATATCTCAAGCATTTTTTCTATTGGATGCCTGGCCTTTTCAATCGTCTCTGCATCCAATTCAACGAGTGGTCGTTCGTTTTCCAAACTATTTCTTATTTTTTCTAAGGTAATCAATTTCATAAAATTACAATCATTGCATCCACAAGTAGAATCTTTTGGAGGAGCAACAATAAATTTCTTATCGGGATTTGCCTTTTTCATCTGATGAATAATACCGGATTCAGTTGCTACAATATACGTTTGGTTATTATCTTCTTTTGAAAATCTCAGCAAAGAAGAAGTAGAACCAACATGATCGGCCATTAATAAAACAGGCTTCTCACATTCCGGATGAGCAATAACCTTCGCTTCCGGATGTTGATTTTTTAATTCTATAATTTTTTCAACTGAAAATTCTTCATGTACATGGCAAGCTCCGGGCCAAATAACCATTTCTCTTCCGCTTACCCGCTGAATGTAATTTCCCAGGTTTTTATCAGGAGCAAAAATAATTTTTTCATCTTTCGGTAAAGAATTAACAATAGGCAGAGCATTCGTCGATGTACAGCAAATATCAGTCATTGTTTTAATTTCTGCAGTAGTATTGACATAAGAAATCACCGTATGATCAGGATATTTATTAATAAATTTGCGGAATTCGTCCGGAGGACATGATTCCGCTAAACTACAACCGGCTTCCGTATCAGGAATAATAACTTTTTTTCCGGGAGATAAAATTTTTGCAGTTTCTGCCATAAAATGAACCCCTGCAAATACAATAATGTCCGCATCTGTTTTTTCTGCAGCCTGGGCAAGAGCAAGACTATCACCAAGGAAATCAGATATATCTTGAATATCAGCAGTTTGATAAAAATGACCAAGAATTATAGCGTTTTTTTCTTTTTTTAGTTTTTCAATCTCCTGAACAATTTTTTTATCCATTTCATTAAATTGTTTTTACTGTTAACATCTATATTATATTATATATTATATTTAAATTAAATATGATGATAATAATGTTCGGTTAATAGTGTTAGTTTTTTCTTTAAATTTTTCTTTGATATGTCGTTATTAAATATATATCACGGCAAAATTAACATTTTATTAATATAGAAAGAACTTGATAATAAATGTTTTCTTAATCTTATTAACATTTCTTTATAAGTTGTTTTTGTTAAAAAATCGGTTTAGATTTATATGAACAGAGTTGTTAATATGTATGTTTAATATATAGTGAATAAATCTGAAAATTTCGTTTTTCATTCTAAAAAATTTTTATATATAAGAGAAATGTTTTCAGTTCCGACAAAAAAATATGAACATAATTTTACATTCAATTAACATGATTATTAACCTTTCGGTTTAAAAAATTACTGAAATAAAATTCTTTATTCATTGCAAATTTGATATTTTTTTGCTACAATAGAGCAGTTCTGTTTAAAATGAAAAGAAAATTCCTAATTTTGATAATTTAAATCAATTAAAAAATTATGAGTTCAAAAAGTATAATAGCAATTGCATCAGATCATGCCGGATATCAATTAAAAAAGGCCATTAAGGAACATTTTGAGCAAAAAGGGTATGATTTTAAAGATTTTGGAACCCATAGTGATGAAAGTGTGGATTATCCGGATTTTGCACATAAATTGGGTGAGTCAATTGATCGAAAGGAATATGAGAGAGGAATAACTATATGTGGTAGTGGAAATGGTATAAGCATGGCAGCTAACAAACATCCGCGTGTTCGGGCAGCTTTATGTTGGAATGTTGAAATCGCCGAATTAGCAAGAAAACATAACGATGCAAATGTATGTTCTTTACCGGCAAGGTACATTTCCCGGGAAGAAGCCATGGAAATTTTAAATGCTTTTTTAAATACGGATTTTGAAGGCGGAAGGCACCAGCGAAGGGTAGAAAAAATTTCTATATAATTAAAAGTTATTTTTTATGGCTATACTATCGAATACCTGTAAATATGCTATACGAGCCACTATTTATCTTGCATTGAATGAAGGGGAAAAAAAGAAAATTGGTATAAAAAAGATCTCTGAAGATCTGGATATACCAACTCCTTTTCTGGGTAAAATTTTGCAGAACCTTGTTAAATTCAGAATACTTTCATCAACAAAGGGGCCCCATGGAGGTTTTGGCCTTGCAAAAAACGAACATGATATAACTTTATTAGAGATTATAGAGGTAATAGATGGTTTGGATATTTTCGAGGAATGCCTGATTGGGTTACGTTCTTGTAATGAAAGGGGCCACGACGTTGTTCCCTGCCCGATGCATAAAAAATTTCGTCCAATTAGCAAGCAGCTTTACCAATTGTTTAATACCGAAACGATTGGGGATTTGAAGGATGAAATTGTAAAGGCAGAGGGTAAGATTGGCATTTAGCGCTTAAAATGCCTGTTATAAATTTGATATAGCAGAAAAGCAATCAAAATTCCCAGAGTGTTCGCTGCCATGTCTTCTACTTCCCCATGACGAGATTGTATATATTTTCCCTGGATAATTTCTACAAGACCTCCCATCAAGAAGGGAATGATCAGGGAGTAAGAATGTATAATACTTTTTGAAAAACTATATTTTTGTCTTATAAAACCCCAATATAGTGAAATGGAAAGAAGAAAATAAAAAAACAGATGCAGTAATTTGTCACTGTTTTTAAAATCCAGTCCTAACCTGGATAAAATTCCCACTCCACCTGTATCAGGAGAAAAACTGCCGTAGAGTATTACCAGCGTCACAATTATAGAACCAATAAAGGGCGTTAGCGTTGTTTTTTTTCTTGTCATTTGAATATCGTTTTAAACGTTTGAACTATATAGGCATTTTCAGTAGTAGCGTCAAATAGCTACAAAGAATGAAGAATACAGAATGAAGAATACAGAATACAGAATACAGAGACAGAATCAGAGAGAGCATCAGCCAATTGACATGAAGCCCTGTGTTTTTATGTTCCATTCATTGTCATAAAGAACAAGCATTTATAAAATTAAATTTATAGACTTGACCCCACTTTTTCATCTTTTTATAGACCTTTTTAGACAGCCCCAAAGAATCTCAAGGGAATTCTTATAGATATTTCCCGATACTTAAAGAACCTTATATTAATTGAGCGTAAAATTAACTTATTTTAGTTTTTCAGCCAGTTGCTATAACATAATGTTGAATTGTTTTCTTAACAATTGTTTATAAATTGAGTTATAGCTTAATTATAAAGGAATTAGAATTAACACAAATCGTTAATACTATGTTAATAACTGTGTTTTTCCACGATGTTTCACGTGGAACATCGTGGAAACAAAAATTATTGAATCGATTATTTATATTTGTGAAGTTAAATGAGATGAATCTTTGAGCAGAATGAACAAAATTTAAGGACACAGAGTTAAACAATTAGATATGGCGGGAATTTATATTCATATTCCTTTCTGTAAGACAAAATGCCCATATTGTGATTTCTTTTCGATTACGGATATCAGTAACAAAGAGAAACTCATAAATGGTATTCAGAAAGAACTTCAGTTACAGAAAAATTATTTAGGTGATCAAAAGATAGAAACCATCTATTTTGGAGGAGGCACTCCAACATTTGTCAGTTTGCCGGATATTGAAAGTATAATCAAACGAATTTATCAACAATATTCCATCGTAGAGGCCCCGGAGATAACAATTGAATGTAATCCGGATGATCTGAGCTCGGAGTATTTGAAAGAATTAAGGAAAATTGCGGATTTCCGCATCAATCTTGGTGTACAGTCTTTTAATGAAAAGGACTTGAAGTTTTTGCAACGCCGCCACAGTGTGGATAAAACGCTGCATGTATTGTCAGAACTTTTTTCCCTTGATTTTAAAAATGTGGGAATAGATTTGATCTATGGATTGCCTGGCAGCAATTTGGCTGATCTCGAAGCAAATTTAACAACTGCTTTTCAGTTTCCGATACAGCATTTGTCAGCTTATCATTTGACAATTGAGCCACAGACTCCTTTTTATCAGCAAATGAAGAAAGGGGTATTTCAGGAAGTTTCAGAAGAGCTTAGTCGGCAGCAATTTTTTTTGTTGATAGAAATGGCCAAAAGAAATCGATTTGATCATTATGAAATTTCAAATTTTGCCAGGGATGGTGCTTACTCAAAACATAACACGAGTTATTGGAAAGGAATACCCTATCTGGGAGTTGGTCCTTCCGCTCACTCTTTTGATGGCGCGCACCGCCACTGGAATGTTGCTGATGTGAACAAATACGTGCAAGAGGTTGAACAGGGAAATGTTCCTTTAACCGAAGAAAAATTAACTCCCCGCGACCGATTTAATGAATATTTGATGATCTCGCTAAGAACCAAGTGGGGTGTTGATTTAAAAGAACTGAATGCATATTTTAAACCATTCATGGATAATGAGTTTACAAAAAAAGCAAACAATTATTTAAATCTTGGTCTAATGCGGCAAGCCGAAAACCGCATTTATTTATCCGATGAAGGAAAATTTTTATCAGATTCGATTATCATGGATTTTTTTTCATGATCATTCTAATAAATGTATCATCTAACGGGTTTTTTATCGGTAAAGAATAACCGGAGAAAGATAAAAAACCGCAAGCATGACGGCAGCCTGGCATAAGGACATATTGCTGGTTCTTCAAGGAAATGCCGTAGGCATGCAATTTCTTTAGGCCCGGATGTCAATCCGGGTGATGAAATAATAAAGCGAATAGGGGAATCCCGTAGGGATGGAATTTGTTTCGATTTTCTTAACTGGTATCCGCTTGGTTCACACATTTTTACCATTACCAATTTCTCCCTTTGTTTCATTCAAATATGTAATCAAGCAAATAACGAAGTTTCTCCTCCAGCACTTCATAGGAAAAGATTCTTCTATGAGTTTGTTTGAAGCAATTCAGGAATCAATTTTTCATAGGCAGGATCAATTTTTCTTTTTTCAAATAGACCTGAAACGACGTAAATTTTATGTCCCATCATGCGGAGAACTTCGATCCATTTTTCGGTTTCTAAAGAAACCCCGTCAAGTCCGCCAATTCGTGCGATTATTATTCCAATGCGCATAGCCGGAATGTTTTTTATTATTTTTATTAATACATTGAAAATTCATCAAACCCTCAAATATAATGATTTATGGTTTAATTCGTAAAGACAGTTTTTATAAACGAATAAACATCTAAACAATAAAGCAATAGAACAATTCAACAATGGAACAATGTTAAAATTTTTATTACCTTTTGCTCTTATAATTTTATATACTATGAAAAGAAAATTGAGAATTTTTCTGATAATTTTTGTTGCCTTCTCTTTCTCCTCCTATGCGCAAGAAGGAAAAAATAATTATGAAAACCTGGAGACTTCGGAATTTTACATAAAAATGGAGTCGGATCCTTCGGCGGTGGTGTTGGATGTCCGGATTACCAGTGAATATAAAGATGAACGTATTCCGGGTGCCCTGCTTGCAGAGAAAAAAGAAAAGTTAATTGCTTTGACGGATACTATTGCCCGCGAAACGCCCATGCTTGTCTATTGTGATGATGGAGAAAGAAGCAGAACGGTTTGCAAAATATTGACCAAAGAACAAGATTTCCAGGAGGTTTATAATTTGAAAAACGGATTAATTGACTGGAAAAAACAAGGATTACCGCTGGACAAAGAAGAGCTTGAAAATGGAGAAATTGAAAGGCAATTTCAGGAGTAGATGGTAGGTTAGCTGAAAGAAAGCAGGCAACTTCAGAAGTAGAGGCAAACCTTAAAATGAGCATCAATTAGCTAATGAGTAAGCAGTAAGCACTCTGCAGTAGACAGCGAATATGCTGCCTGCTGCTTTCTTTTTCTCCTGTTCAAACGTTGGCAAACCTTGAAGACGCTGTCAGGTTTTCCCCAGACTGCCTTCTGCAACTGCAACTACTTACTTTCTGGCAAATTTCCAGCCATTTCAAAATTTGACTGAGTTAATTGAGAAAACCGGTAAAACAGATCAAAGACGCGAGTTATCGTCTATCTTTTTTAAATGATTTTTCACCGGAATGATCTTCAGGGGATTTTGCCTTTTTAGCTTCTTCCAGTTGTTTTTTGAGGTTTTCAATTTCCTTGTTTTTTTCTCGGAGCATTCTGCTTTGTTTGTTTATGGATGGAATTGAAAAAATAATTCCCAAAATGACACCAATTATAATACTTCCGATTAAAATCAGGGAAACGGGAGCTTCAAAGGAAGCCCAAAGGAAGTCAATGTCTGTGTTATGTGCATTGCTCGTAGCAAAAACGGTAAGGATCAGGGCCGCTATCAGGCCAATTATTAGTGATCTTTGCATAGTTATTTCTTTTTATTGACGTAAAGATAATTATTTAATTTCTCAAATAAAACAAATTTTTGTATTGGTTTGTTTATTTGATCGTCGCAACGCATTGATAACGCTTTCTTTCTGTCTTCTTCCATGACATAAGCTGTCTGCGCAACCACAGGGATGTTGCTGTTTATTGCTTTTATTTTCAGAGTGGCTTCATATCCGTTAATGCCGGGCAATTTAATATCCATAAGAACAAGGTCGATTGTTGAAGGGTGTTGCTTCACTAATTCTATTGCTTTTTCTCCTGATGTGG
Source organism: Bacteroidota bacterium (assembly GCA_051747065.1). Taxonomy (GTDB): domain Bacteria; phylum Bacteroidota; class Bacteroidia; order Bacteroidales; family UBA12077; genus JAGXLC01. The sequence continues at coordinate 7,150 of JBNJFT010000065.1, forward strand.
CCGTTAATATATTTATATTCTTCTCCTGTAATACCTTTTTCAGGTATTCCATATTTACCCAGTCATCTTCAACAATCAGAATGTTTTTCTTTGTTATGGCTTCGGAGCTGAGAGCAAGGTTTTCCTGGGTAGATTTCCTTTTTATCGGAGCTTTACGGTCTTGTGGCAAAAAAAAGGAAAACGTGCTGCCTTTATCGGGCTCTGAATTGATGCTTATATATCCCCCAAGAAGTTCTGCCAGGTTTTTTGAGATTGCCAGACCTAAGCCCGCCCCTGTGGGATTTTGCCGGGATGAAGTTTTTATCTGCCCGAAATTTTTAAAGATTGCTTGCTGGTCTTCTTTTTTTATACCAATGCCCGTGTCGCTAACATAAAATTTTATGTATCTTTTTTTATTGATTTTATATCCCAAGTCGTATCCCATTTCAATTTTTCCATAAGAAGTAAACTTAAAAGCATTGGTAATTAAATTGATTAATACTTGTTCAATCCTGAAGGCATCTGAAACCAGGGTTACGGATGTTTTTTTCGGATCCATGCGGCAAGTAAAGTCAATCGTTCCTAACCTGTCCCTGTATTGATTTTTGTATGTTTTATACAGGTTGGTGAAGAAAAGTTTCAGGTCGAAAGGCTGTTTTATTATATTGAGTTCCCCGGCCTCAATCTTTGCAAAGTCGATAATGTCATTGATAAGGTTCAGCAGGTATTTCCCGTTTTCCTGTATTATATTGATGTATTCCATTTTTTCTGAAGGAGAGGTTAGAGGGTCTTTCAATAATTCCGCAAACCCAAGAACGCCATTCATCGGAGTACGAATTTCATGGGACATATTTGCGAGGAACGAAGATTTCAGTTTATCAGCTTTCTCCGCTTCTTCTTTGGCATGAATTAATTCCTGCAACAAAGTTTTTTCATGTGTTATATCTGTTGCTATGCCAGCCCTGCGGTATATTTTCCCATCCTGATTAAAAACGGGAAATGTGCGGACTTTTATCCATTTTGTGCCGCCGGATGGTGTAAGTATTCTATATTCATAGCGGTGTTTTAATTCCGGGTTGGTTTGTATTTTTTGTATTCTCTTTTGCATTATCTCCTTGTCATCCGGGTGAATATAGTTGAAAAAGATATCCGGAGAAGCGAATGGAGCTTCCAGTTCGCTTTCAATCAGGGATTCGCAGCTTTTATTTGAATAGAAGAGTTGGTTATCGAACCCGATCAGCCAAAAAGCATCCGTAATGTTATCCGCAAGTTGCCTGAAGTTCTCTTCGCTTTTTCTTAGTGCCTCTTGTGATTTTTTCAGTTCTGTTATGGTGACAATGATTCCCCTCATGCCCCGAAAGGTGTTGTTTTTAATAATAGGCGTGCTATAGATCAACACAGGAAAGCGTTTCCCATGTTTTGTCATTGCGGTATATTCATTTCCTGCTGTTGGGGGTATATTGTTTTTTAAAGGCTTGTAATAGTTTTCTTTAGCTCGTTCCCTGTCTTCCGGAACGATACAATCAAAGATGTTAATCCCTTTTTCAAAATCCGCATACGTGTAGTCAAAAATCTCATAGGCTTTTTCATTCGTAAAACATAACAGACCTTTTTCATTTGTTTCAAAGATTATACCGGGCAATATACTTACAAAGCCCATCAGGTGATCATCTTTGTCTTTTAATTCCTTTTTTGCCTTAAGCGTTGTGTTTTCTAGATTGAGCCGGCTTAGTTTCTTGTCATGAAGCATTCTTGTTATACATTTCAATCTTAGCGGTTTATTTTTTTTGCTCCATTCAACTATTTTCGCAGTTCCTTCCATCCATTCCCAGGTATTGGCTTTTGTTAAAATTCTGTATTCACCATGATATGTGTATTTTTTCAGAATGCACTGATTGTAAAGGTTCGTTTTAATAGTTTTCAGGTCTTCGGTATGGATAAACTCATATAGCTCAGATAAAGATGTTGGCAGTTCGCTTTCCTGATAACCTAAGGCATTGAATAATTCACCGGAAATAGTAAAATTATTGGTTTTGTAGTTGTATTCGAATGAGGAATAATCTTCAGCATCCCGGAACAGGGCAAGAGTTTCCCTTTCCTCCTCGAGTTGCCTTATTTTTGATTTTAAGGTTTTATTTTCCTCAAAGAGATATTGAGTGTTTTTTGGTAATATTTTTGAAAAACGGGACAATCTCATGTCATATTAGCCGAATAAAATCACCTAAACAAGTTATGGATAATCTTGATGACAGTCAATTATTTTCGTGGACAAAAAATGAACGTTGGTGGAAATTTTTATTTTTTTATTGTTTAGTAGTTTAGAAGTTTAGTTGTTTAAGCGTTTGGGTCGGTTTTCTTCATTTGCGTTTTTCGTTTTTTCACTTCGTCGCTCAGTCACTGTTTTACCATTACTCTTATCGTCATCCAACCTGAAACCTGAGACTTGAAACGTGAAACACTCTTCTTTTCCCGCAACTCGCAACGAGAAATACTTATAGCCTCCCCCTCGTTCCTTCGCTTTTGGCCTTTGGCTTTTGGCTTTTGGTGCGGATTTCTTCATTTAGGTTTTTCGTTTTTTCACTTTCTCGCTCAGTCGTTCTTTCACCATCAATCTTATCGTCATCCAACTTGAAACCTGAAACGTGAAACCTGAAACACTCTTTTTGTCGCATAACTCGCAACTCGCAACAAGGAACACTTATCGCCTCCCCCTCGCTCCTTCGCTTTTGGCCTTTGGCTTTTGGTGCGGATTTCTTCATCTACGTTTATGATTCTTTCGTTTCGTCGCTCAGTCGCTGTTTCACCATCAATCTTATCGTCTTCCAACCTGAAACGTGAAACGTGAAACCTGAAACACTCTTTTTGTCGCATAACTCGCAACTCCTATTCGCCGTCCATTCGCAAAGTCGTTAATGTTCCC
>JBNJFT010000065.1:10148-11908 GCA_051747065.1 Bacteroidota bacterium
TCCAACCTGAAACGTGAAACGTGAAACCTGAAACACTCTTTTTGTCGCATAACTCGCAACTCCTATTCGCCGTCCATTCGCAAAGTCGTTAATGTTCCCCGTGGAACATCTCTGGTAAATTTTTCGATATTTGCGGAGAGTAGCTTAAGCGCTGCGTTTTTTTCTGAAAACTATGTTCCAAACGGCTTTCCAGAAATATTTCCAATCTGTTAGCAGTGGATGCCGGTCGTAAGCATCCATGTATTTTAGTTCGGAGATTTGTATCTCATCAAGCGTTTCGGGCAGATCGACATAATACGGCGGGATTAGTCCGGGTTTGTATTTTTTTCGGCGCTCTTGAATTTCATCGTAGTATAAGCTGAAATAATGCCTGCTTAATGGCCTTACACCGACTAATTTCATGTCTCCCTTTGCCAGGTTGATCAGCATAGGCAATTCGTCAATCCAGAATTTGCGGAATATTTTTCCGAGTGTGGTAATTCGAAAATCGTTTTTGAATTTTCCTCCTTCTTTCAGGTTGTATTTTTCGTATATAAAATCCTGTATGTATTCGGAAAACGGATGCATGGTGCGAAATTTATAAACGTAAACGATTTGTCCATGCTTTCCCACCCTCGGCAATTTAACAAAAGGGCCGTAAGTCGGATTTTCATCGTATGCCGGGGCTTTTATCTTCTCAGCAGCAAAGTAGAAATGTCCGTTGATGTTTTTTCCTTCTTTGAGTTTGAATCCGCATGAATACAATCTCCCAATTGTTTCGGCTTTTGATATAACCCGGTTTTCACCACGAGTAACGATAAAATAAATGCGTTTTGTCAGGGCGAATTTCGGGAATATACGCTTTACGATGAAATCCATCGTATAGTATATGTAGTTGAGAATGGGAGGAAATTTTTTCAAAATACGGGCTTTTCGCTGATTTTTTGTCTCTACACACCCGATTAACATGCCTCCTTTTGGGATTTTTTCATTTACAGCTTCGAAAAATTTATTTACAAACCGAATGTCATTGATCCGTTTCAGGTTGATAATATTTTTATAGTATTGTACCGGTAGCCTTTTTATGTTGAAGATGGTTGTAGTGGAGAACATAATGTAATCTCCCTGGTCAATATCGATATGCTGGTCTATAAATTGGTAGGCGTTTTCTCCGGCTTCCTCAATCAGAACTTCGTCGATTTTTTTCCCTGATTTTATGCTTATTTCGTCGAGTGTGGTTTCTGTGGCACCGTTGTTCGGCTGAAATGGACGAATAATGTTTTGGTAGCGCGTTCTGGTATAATTTTTTAAGTCAGCAGTTTTGGCATGTTTTACATAGAAATGAAAATAACCGAAGATCAATTCAAAGAACGAGGCAATGGCAATGGTGCCAAAAACAATAAACCGGGAATATTGCAAATCCCGGAAAGTGTACATAGCTAAAGAAGCCAGGGCAAGAACCACCACGTTGGTTTTTATAATGTTCCAGTAAAGTTGGTTTAATGAGTTGAAGCGTTTGATGTCAAATTTATTTGAAAACAAGGATAAGGTGAACCAGAGTATGATAAAAGCCAAAAATGCAAGGGAATACTTTATAAAATAATGTTCCGGATTGCTTGTGGGTTTAAATAAAACGGAAAGACAGAATGCACCAATTACAAGAAGAACATCTATTCCCAAGATTGATATTTTCGTACGTTTTTTCATTCGGCCTTACTCTGTTCTTTTGCTTTATTTTGTAAAATATTCGTGAAGGTATTAATTTTTATACGAGAGACCAG
>JBNJFT010000066.1:0-11870 GCA_051747065.1 Bacteroidota bacterium
ATACTTTCCACAACAGACATAACCGTATCATTGGACGATAACGGACAGGCATCGATTACGCCATCTGAAATAATAACAAGCGTTTCAGACAATTGTAGCATAGCCGACACAGTTATCACTCAAACAGAATTTACAAATGATGACATTGGAGAAGTAACCGTAAATGTTACAGTTGAAGATGGAAGTGGCAATACCGCTGCAAAATCAGCTATAGTTACCGTAAATTTAGAAGAAACCGGAATTCATACCATCGCCGGGCAGAAGATAAAGGTTTATCCGAATCCGGCAAAAGGTTTTGTTTATATTGACACCGAAATTGAATCCTTGCAGGTTAAAATCATAAACTTAAATGGAAAAACAATGTATGAAGGTTTTACAGGTAACACTTCAAATAAAATCAATATAGATTCCTTCCCAGAGGGACTATATCTTCTCCAACTGAAGAAAGATGACAATATCATTAACCAAAAATTAATGGTTAAATAAAACCTTAAATCATTGTTTCCCATTTGAATAAAGAAAACCCTATTAAAACAAACAAGACACGCTATCCTGCCTGGTAACGTGTCTTAGTTTATTATAATTAAAATCTAAGCGTAAATAGGATATGTTCATTACCATCCATGACAATTTTATTAATTTTGCATTTCGCGAACAGATAAATTTCTATTGTAATATTTAACGAAAAGAGGAGATATGGCAGACGACAAGAAAGTGATTTTTTCGATGGTGAATGTGAACAAACAAACGCCTCAGGGAAAACAAATACTCAAAGATATTTACCTGTCCTTTTTCTATGGTGCCAAAATAGGCATCTTAGGATTAAACGGGGCCGGAAAATCTACGGTACTTAGAATAATAGCAGGACTGGATGAGGAATATGACGGAGAGGTGGCATTCTCTCCCGGTTATTCGGTTGGTTTTTTGCCTCAGGAACCCAAACTCGACGATAATAAGACTGTAATGGAAACTGTAAAAGAAGGGGTGCAGGAAACAGCAAATCTTCTTCAGGAATATGAGGAGATCAACAATAAATTCATGGACGAAGAGATAATGAATGATCCCGACAAGATGAATAAGTTGATCGAAAAACAGAGCGAAGTCCAGGAAAAAATCGATCAGCAGGATGCCTGGGATCTGGACTCTAAGCTGGAACTGGCAATGGATGCCTTAAGAACTCCAGCAGGTGATACCCCGATAAATGTACTCTCAGGCGGAGAAAGAAGAAGAGTAGCACTATGCCGTTTGCTTCTGCAGGAACCTGACATTCTCCTTCTGGACGAACCTACCAACCATCTTGATGCAGAATCTGTACACTGGCTGGAACAACACCTTCAGCAATATAAGGGTACAGTGATCGCCGTAACTCACGACAGGTATTTTCTGGATAATGTAGCGGGTTGGATTCTTGAACTTGACCGGGGCGAAGGCATTCCTTTTCAGGGAAACTACTCTGAATGGCTCGATCAAAAACTAACCCGGTTAAAGGAAGAAGAAAAACAGGAATCAAAACGCCAAAAAGCCTTACAGCGTGAACTTGAATGGGCAAAGAAAGGCCCCAAAGGAAGACAGAGCAAAGGCAAAGCAAGGCTTAACAACTACGAGTCAATGATGGCTGAGGATGTCAAGGAAAAAGAAGCGAGAGTAGAAATTCCTATTCCCAACGGGCCACGGCTGGGGAAAGAAGTTATCGAAGCACGCGATGTCGCAAAGGGCTATGACGATAAGCTACTGTTTGAAAACATGAACTTCAATCTTCCCCAAGCAGGTATTGTTGGGGTTATCGGCCCCAATGGAGCTGGCAAAACAACGCTTTTCCGCATGATTATGGGTGAAGAACAGCCCGATGACGGAGAATTTAAAGTTGGGGAAACAGTAAAACTTGGATACGTGGATCAGGCTCATGCAGAAATTGATCCAGAAAAAACAGTATACGAAGTAATTAGCGGCGGCAACGATGTTATTGAATTTGGAAATACATCAATAAACGCAAGAGCTTACGTTAGTCGCTTTAATTTCAGCGGAGCCGAGCAACAAAAAAAGGTGGGTGTGCTTTCCGGCGGTGAAAGAAATCGCCTGCACCTTGCAATGACACTAAAAACCGAAGCAAATGTCCTTCTGCTTGACGAACCTACAAATGACATTGACGTAAATACGTTGCGAGCATTGGAAGAAGGTATTAACAATTTTGCCGGTTGTGCTGTCGTTGTATCTCATGACCGTTGGTTCTTAGATAGAATTTGTACACACATACTGGCTTTTGAAGGGAATTCTACTACTTATTTCTTTGAAGGTTCTTACAGCGAATACGAAGAAAATCTGAGAAAACGCTTAGGTGGAGAGATCATTCCAAAACGCATTAAATATAAAAAACTAACACGTTAGGTCTTTTTTGCAACCCTCCATTTCTAGTAAATTTGATAAAGACCAGGTAGTAAATGCTATCTGGTCTTTGTTTATGCCGGCACATTATCTTTAGTATATAAGTTGATTGAGTATATTAAGTTAATTGAGTTGATTAAGTTGAGTTAGTTTTAGTGAATGAGGGGAAATGCGTAGGTTGGGATAATTGAGACTGTTCAAAAAAGTGTGTCATAATGAATAGAACTTCTCCTTTCTTTATATTATCTCATAGCAAGAAGGGGAATAAATTCTATAGCCTTTAAAAGCTGCAAAATCACTGCCGACTGCAGAGTGCTTACTGCATACTCATTAACTAATTGATGCTCATTTTAATATTTGCCTCTACTTCTGAAAGTACCTGTATCAAATAAGTTGTTTCACCAGATCCAAACTGATGGATGCAATTATTGTAAGTGCAACCGACCATAATACAATGCCAATACTTAAAAAGATCATCAACCGTTTTGTTTCTTGTACCAACATCAACCCCAAAATGATTGTTATGATAGGCCCAATAATTCCCGTTGCAATCAACCCAAGGCCAACTACTCCATAACGCTCCATAATTGAGGTAAATCGACTTTTTCTCTTCTCTATCTTTTTCTTGCCAAAGTTATTAATGATCCATTTTTTTAAAGAAGTACCCGAGAAATAGATCACAAATACAGCTGTGAGTGAACCTATAGCAGTGCAAGCAGCGGTTAAATATGGTGAAGCCTGGATAGCAAAACCCACCGGAACACCTTTGTAAAGCCCTGTAATTCCAGCAAGATAAATTGTTACTATCTGAATAATAATGGTTCCCATCTATTGTTTACTTATTCAATTTCCGGTTAAACCGAATTTAAGAAAAATTGCCGTGATATAAAAGATCAAAAATTTATGAGAAATTTAGTGAGTTTCTCAACAAAACTTGAATGTTATAATTGCAAACTTTTAATCATTTCTTCCATCTATGACTACTGTAGCTGCTTTACTAACACTTGAAACCCTAAAATAACCCATAGCTTCAGCTCCTTCTATATTACCAACTGCATTGGCAGGCGGGCCGGACATATCAAAAAACTGGTCATCTTCCTGGTTTGTTATGTTTTTTAAACCATCAATGTATTCGTAGTATTGATCAGTTACTGAACAGTTTTCAATCACCACAGTATCTTTCGGTTGAAAATTCTTAAAAAAATAAAAATTACTAACAGAACCACCTTCAATCTCTTCACCCCCTTCGTAAATATAAAAGTTGTCAATCGTATTATTCTCTAGGCTGTCCTTTAAATATAATTGAACCCTGTAATAATTATCTTCAACCGGTGACTTCATCCAAAACATCCTAACATCAATCATCATCGAATCCATACCTGGATTATCTTCCGTATATGCAGGATTCTCTTTCAGGATAGCTTGAACGCTGTCCAAATCGACACCGGTTTTCATTTCTTCCTTAGCAGTGTAGTGAATTTCATTATTTAATGGTTCATTCAAATAAATGTCAAGTGTATATGTGTTCCCCGGAAATCCGGCTACCGAATCTTTAGTTATGTAAACCCCTGGTTCTTCAGATGATTCAACAAAAGAAATAGTTTCAGGGCCACCGGAAATGCTAACATCTGCTCCTTTTACAGCTGGAGTTTTTTCGCCACTAAAATAATCCGAAGTCTTTGTTAATGTTATTTTGTGTCTTTTGTATTCATCTGTAAATGAGCCATCAACAACTAAAAGTTCTTTATAATCTTCAGTTTCCCATTCTACTTCCTCTATACATGAAAAAAGAAAGATTGTCAATAGTGGAAATAAAAGAAAACGTATATATTTCATAACTCTTCTGCTTTTTAAAATTTAAAATTGTAAGAGATCGAAGGAAAAATAGTATAGTAGCTAACCTTCCTGGCATTGGTTTCATAAGAATTATTTTCCTTCTGTTGAAAAAACAAGGCATCCGCATTTTTTCTTGCGTAGGCGTTATTAACAGAAATCACCCATTCTCCATTTATTAACTGCTTAGATTTTTCTTTGCCTTTAATTGTTACGTTTAAGTCAAGCTGATGGTAATCGGGCATTCTGTCCTGGTTCCTGCCAGAATAGTAAGGCGCTATAACTCCGCCATATTCGTACCTGGCGGCAGGGGCGTTCAGAGGCCTTCCTGTTTTGTAGGACCAATTAGCAGAAATACTGATACGGCTTGTTAAATCATACATAGCAACAATATCTAAATCATGTGGCCGGTCAAACGGTGAAGGATACCATCCTTTATGCTGAATGTCTTTTATCTTTAGCTCTGATGTTGAATATGAGTAGCTAATCCATCCACTAAGCCGGCCTTTGGGTTTTCTTATCATAAGTTCTGCTCCATAAGCTCTACCCTTACCAACCCGTAAGTCTTCTTCAATGTCGGGGTTGAACTGCGGCTCAGCAAAAGCTTTAAAAGCAACCTGGTTCCTCATGTCCTTATAGTAAACATCCAAAGATGTTTCTATTTTATTATCAAAGAAGTTCCGGTAATATCCTGTACTGTATTGATCACCAACCTGAGGCTTTATATTAGGGTTCGCCGACATCCATACATCCAATGGATTACCCCTCCTGGAATTTGAAGCTATAAAAATGTATTGACTTGTCCGGCTGTAACTTGCCTTAATAGACTGATCGTCTGACAGAACATAAGTCATAGCAAAACGTGGTTCCAGATTCTGATAGGTTTGGTAGATCTCTCCTTCATCATATTTCTTTTCCCCGGTAACATTATAATTATCATCGACCACATTTACTGTAGCTTTTCCGATATTTTGGAATAAAGAGTAACGAAGTCCATAGTTGAAAGACCAATTTTCGCCAATTTCTTGTTCGTTACTTAAATAGATGCCACTTTCAATGCTTTTTGACTTGGGGAGTGCTGTTTCAAATTCCTGACTACCCTGTTGACCTCTAACGTCTCCAAGATTAAAATCATGAAAAGTAGATTGCATGCCAAAACGAATCGTATTTAAATCGTTAAGATAATATCCGAAATCCATTTTCAAAGAATAATCCTTCACAAAGGCGTCATATTCAAAAGAATAGGAACTTTCTTCATCCTTTGCACTAAATTGATTTTCAAGCAAATAATCATAATTACTGGTCAGGAGAGTGAAATTCGAAAAAAGTTTTTGATTGAAAACATGATTCCAACGCAGGGTTGTCGTGTAATTTCCCCAGTCAAATCCGCTGTTAATATCTTCTCCCAGCTCATAAGAAAATTTATCCCGTCCAAAATAACCTGAAGCATAAAGGCGATTATTATCATCCAATCTATAGTTAGCTTTCATATTCAGATCATAAAAATATAGAGGGAAGTCCTGAATATCATCATCCTTACTGATTTCTTTGAAAAGATCAACTGCCAAATCTGTATAAGTTCTTCTGCCCGAAACAATAAAACTTGCTTTATCTTCAACTATAGGGCCTTCCAATGTTAAACGGCTTGATATTAAACCAATTCCCCCTGAACCTGCAAATTCCCTGGAATTTCCATCTTTCATACGGATATCTATCAAAGATGAAAGTCTCCCACCATAACGAGGCGGGATGTTTGCTTTATACAGCTTCGTGTTTTTTACTGCATCATTATTAAAAACAGAAAAAAGGCCCGAAAGATGTTCAGCGCTGTAAACAGGCGCTTCATCAAGGAGCAGCAAGTTTTGGTCCCTTCCGCCTCCACGAATACTCATTCCGGTACTCATACTTCCCATTGATTTTACACCCGGTGTAAGCTGTAGGGTTTTGAGCATATCAGCTTCCCCCATTAATACAGGAATTTTCTCAATGGTACGGCTATTCAGTTTTTCTACACTCATTTCGGTTGACCTGACATTTTCGTCTTTTTTTCTGCCAGAAACGACGACTTCTTCTATATTCTCCGCCTGTGGGACTAATTCCACATTTAATGTTGTATCGCTCTCAAGTTCTAAATCAAATTCTTTGGATTTATAGCCTGTGTAAGAAAAGACAACAGTTTGCCTGCCCTCTGAAAATGTCAGAGAATAAAAACCATAAGAATTGGATGCTGTTCCTATAGAAGTACCTTTTAAGTAGACATTCACTCCTATTAAAACTTCGCCATTATTCTCATCTCTAACGTGCCCGTTGACTGTAACCTCCTGGCTGTTTACCTTACCTGCAAGCAAAAGAAAAGCAATTATAGCACCTAACGTTCGTATTATTACCATACTCTGAAACTAATTTTCTAATGTACAAATCGTACCCTGCAATTAAATTTGCGCTAATTTAACAAAATTCATACCAATTGTAAATCTTGAAAAGAGAAAAGAGAAAAGAGAAAAGAGAAATCAAAAGTGCTCAAACGTACCTTTTATCCATACATCTTTCCGGATATATACCAGACATATAAAATAGTCAAAGCTTTGCGCACTTTTCCCCTGAAGAATTGTTTTAATGCACGGGGTATGGAGTAAAAACGTTTCATATTACGTTTTACTTCATTTTGGAATTCCACAGGTTCCATATATTTGGTAGGAATTACAGCGGACAGAAAAGTCCATTTATCCCAATCGGGTTCACCGTTTTTTGTAGCAATCAATTTTGATTTGCATTTTTCCCAATAGGAAGTACCCGGGACAGGAGTTTCAATAGTCATATCCGCATAAGTTACTCCCACCTCTCTTAATTTATCGAATTGTTTGCGAATACTTTTTTTATCATCAAGCTCTGGTTTGGCCATCCCAAAAGCATAAATAATGATGCCATGTTTACGCAAGAACCGTATAACCTGTTCTGAATCGGTTTCTTTATGGTGTTTATGCATTGCACGGAGTTTTTCGTCGTCAAAACTTTCTACTCCCAGCATAACTGTTTTAATTCCGGCTCTTTTTAACATTTGCACATATTCTTCTCCGCCTTTTAATATTGCAGGAACTTCATCCTGAATAATGATACTTTCAAACCAGTTTCCTTTTTTTCTCTCGGAAATCATAGCTTTGAGCAAAGGAATTCTTTTCGAAGGCTGCACGGAGAAATTATCGTCAACGAAAAAAATTCGCTTATAGCCTTCATAAAGTCGTTGACGTAGTTCTCTGATAACTAAATCTGCAGAGCGTCGCCGTACAACTTTTCCATGAATATTGCTAACGGTACAAAATTCACAATTCCTGGGACAGCCTCTTGTTGTAGATATTGGAGTTAATTTAAAAAAATCCAGAAAATTATTCCTGGTATAATGAAGCAAGTTAAAGTCGGGTACTGGCAATATATCAAGGTCTTCCAGAACGCTGCCCTCTGTAATTCCATTAAAATCACCGTTTACGACTCCACTAATAATATTTTCAGCTTCTTTCTGAACAACTACATCTGCATAACGGGAAAATTTTTCAGCTTGCTTATCACCAAGAACATGAGGTCCTCCTACTGCAGTTCTAATGTTGGGGTTTTGTTTCTTTATTTCCTGTAATAAATGAATTGCTTTGTCAGCTGTAGGGGAAATAACGGAAATCCCGACGAAATCAGATGAAAGTATTTCCGGGTTTATTGTGCCTTTCTTATCTGCATAAAGATAACTTCTGTCTTCGTCATATACTGTAACTTCATGCCCTTCTTGTTTTAATATCGTTCCCAGATACAACACACCAAGAGGGGCGATACTGAATAATCCATAAGAATTATATTTCGGCCTTAGTGTTATAAACGAAACCTTCATCGGAATATCGTTTTTTAAATTTCAGTTTATAGAAGTTTCTATAAAAATTATAAACGCTATACCCCTAAATTAATAAGATATTTGCTAAAAATCAATCAAACAATAATACTTATTATTAAAACGATGAGGTGGGTGAAGCTTATTGCTCTTCTAATACTTTGTGAGATTTATCCTGAACACTCTTTAAGTTTAACTCTTAAAACATACATTATTCTCTATAGGCTAATTTTTTTCAAATAAAATATAGAGCTGAATGTTCAGGATACTTTAACAGAACATTCTGTTCATAGATAGAAAACAGAATGTTTTATTCTTCTTTGTCTTCTTTGTCTTCTTTAAAATGTTTTACCCGGACTGCAGCAGGGCCGCGCTGCCCCATTTCAACTTCATAATTAACCAAATTGCCTTCTATAACATCGTCAATTAAATTGTTCACGTGGACGAAGACACTTTCTTTGGTCTCAGAATCTTTAATAAACCCATATCCTTTAGAATCGTTAAAAAAGGTTACAACACCTTTTCTGATTGGATCTTCCTTTTCTTTATCTTCGCTTTTTGGGACACCAACTTCAATTTCTTCTGCTTGTATTTCTTCTTTTTCGGAGGGATCTGGAGGAGTATTGGTAATCACTCCATTTTCATCGACATAGGCAATCATGTCGTCCATGCTCTGTTTCTCGTTATTTTTTCTGGCCTGTTTTTTTTGTTCCTTATCCTTTTTCTTTTTCTCTTTTTTGCTTCTTACTTCTTTTTTCCTGTACGTTTCATTGGATCTACCCATAGTTAATTTGTTTTTAGTTAATAATTCGTTTTAGTAATCTTTTGAAGCCGGCCAAACTTCATAAAAAAGGAACAATATACATTTACCACATCATAGTTTTACTGCGGAAAATTTTTAGTTTAACCACCTTGTTCAGCCTGATGATATTCCTCCGTCAATTCGGTAAAAATATCCCTTACTGTCGAAATTTCTTCAACTCTGCCAGCATTGGAACCTGTGAAAGCAAAGCCATCGGTAAGATTACCACGGTAAGCTTCAAGTAAGGCTTCTGCAATACAAAAAGAAGTTGTTTTCGGATCACAGGCAACCATACACCGGTGTTTGCATCCTTTAGGTCTTCGTTTGCCTTCATATGCTTCATTCAGGAAATTGTTGTTGATTGTTCTGCCGGGCATTCCAACCGGACTTTTTATAATTTTAACATCCTTTTCCTGTGCCTCAACTAAGGCATTCTTGAATTCATAGGAAGCATCGCACTCTTCAGTTGCAACAAAGCGTGTCCCCAGCTGTACGGCAGCGGCACCTTTTTGCATAATCTGATACATATCTTTTCCACTATAAATACCACCTGCAGCAATTACAGGGATATCTTTGTTGTATTTCTCCTTCATTTCCCGGGAGACTTGCAACACATCAGAGACCAAATTTTCTAAAGTATTATTATCTGTATATAACTGGTCTTCAGATTTAAATCCCAAATGCCCCCCTGCTTTGGGGCCTTCAACAACAAGTGCATCAGGCAAATAGTTATAATTTTGTTTCCACTTTTTACAAACAATTGCAGCCGCACGGGCAGATGAAACAATAGGGACAAGTTTCGTTTTTATACCTTCTCCTAAATATTTTGGCAGATCTAATGGTAACCCTGCTCCTGAAAATATTATGTCAATTTTTTCTTCAATGGAAGTTTTAACCATGTCTGAAAAATTAGAGAGGACTGTCATAATATTAACCCCAAGGGGGCCAAAAGTCAGTTCGCGGGCTTTTCTTATTTCCTCACGCACAGCATCAATATTCTTTTTTCTATAGTTTGCATTGGGATGATCGCCAACAAGGCCTATGCCTACTGTTGATATAACTCCGATCCCCCCCATATTAGCAACTGCTGATGCAAGCCGGGATAAAGAAACCCCAATACCCATCCCGCCTTGTATGATCGGGACGGATATTTTAAGATCTCCTATACTGAATGATTTCATCCTGTTTTTTAATCTTCTAGTTTTACATTTACAGCCATTAGGCCTTTGTCGCCTTCTTTGATATCGAAAACAACTTCTTCGTCTGGTTCCAGACCTTCATTAGAGTCAACTAAACCTGTTCGGTGTACAAATACATCGTCACCATCTTCCGGTTCAATAAAACCATATCCTTTGGATTCATTGTACCACTTTACTTTTCCTTTTGTCATAACTTACTTTGTTTCTAATTTTAATAATTCTCTTTCTTTGGTCGTGCCTCATTTACAACCATTGTTCGGTCTTCAAATGTGGCTCCGTTAAGTTCTTCTATTGCATGTTTTGCTTCTTCCTGGTTTTCCATTGTAACAAAACCAAATCCTTTGCTTCTGCCACTGTACTTATCCATAATAATTTTTGAAGAAGTTATTGATCCATACTCTTCAAAAACTTTCTTCAGGTCACTTTCATCCACCTTATAATCAAGGTTTCCTACATAAATGTTCATTGTCTTAATTTTTAATTATTTATTCTCATTTTCCTGGCAGCCATATCCCTTCACAAAAAATCTTTGTCCTGCTATTCCTTTTGTCATAGCATAACAATAATCTTATTAAGAAGTTACAACCTTTATAACCAGTTGCTAAAAAGTTAAAAAACAGGGGTTTAAAAAAGAGGGCGATTATAAACTAAAGAAAGAGTTACTGTATTAGTAGATGAAAGCACACATTCCCAAATCTTATTTTCGGCGAAGTTAATACTTTTTTAGGGTTTTTCAATTTTTATCCCGTAATAAAACAAATTCTCCAGTAGTAAATAAATTTTAAACGCTCCTTATTTTTCTTCTTATAACATTTCTCAAAAATGCTTACAATATTATAGGGATATTGTTTAAAATAAAGAAGAATTTGTTTAACCTCATTTACGACGAATAAGAGAAAGTATAAGGCCTAATACTCCACCAGCTCCCCCGGAAATTAAAATATTCTGCTTCATCTGTTCCAAACCAGTAATATTTCTCCCTACCGATTTAATAAAGTTTGAAGAATCACTAAAGATAGCCTCTAAACCTACATATTCTCCTGCTATTCTTCCAAAAATAAGGTAACCTAAAACTAAACCAATAATCACAAAAACGAAAATAAATAATCCTGTTCTTTTCATAGCTTATATTTTTAAATTTATAATCAATTAGATGTATGTTACAATGTGTGACATTTTAACTTACTGGTTGTTCATAATTCCATCTTTATTTTTTTTTTTCAAATTCCAGTATAATTTAACACTATTCTATTCAAATACAAAATGATGTTAAAATCAAAACACCCTGTTATATCACCCAATCTTTAAAACTTTAGCTCCATGAATCTTACTGGTTTTGATTTCCATGAGCGCTTTATTGGCATCCTCCAGTAAGTATTCTTCATATTCCGGTTTAATCGGAATGTTTGAGGCAATTTTCAGGAATTCGCTCACATCCTGGCGTTCAACATTTGCAACACTTTTAATTTCCTTTTCCAGCCAAAGATGTTCCGGGTAATACATGTTTTTCAAATAATTTATATCCACATTCTTTTTACGTATGGCATTAATCACTAATCTTCCTCCTGCATCCAAATGTTTCAAAGCTTCCACCACAGGTTTCCATACTGGTGTTGTATCAATAACAGCATCAAGTTTCTCAGGAGGTGTTTCCTCTGTGCCTCCTGTCCAAAAGGCTCCCAGTTCCTTGGCAAACTCGCGTTCTCGTGGATTACGTGCAAAAACAAAAATCTTAGAATCGGGATATTGGTATTTTGCAGTTTTAAGAACTAAATGCCCGGAA
>JBNJFT010000067.1:0-6869 GCA_051747065.1 Bacteroidota bacterium
TAGCTGGTCTTATTATGGCTCTAATGCAACCAACTACTTACTTGGTGAAAAATATATAAAGCCTTACCGTTATCTTTTTGGTTTATTTGTTTTTCTTGGTGCTATTTGGGGCATTGACCTTGTTTGGCATTTTGTAGATATGGTAATTACATTTATGACTATACCTAACCTAATTGCTTTATTACTACTTGCTCCGGTTGTTGTTAAAGAAACTAAGAAATATTTTAAAGAGATGGAAAGAATAGATTATAGAAATGAGTGACATTAATAGTTTTTAGTAAATAAAAAGCCTGATGCATTTGTGCTCAGGCTTTTTTCTTTTTATGGAAAATATTAATTTTGATTTCAAAGTTTGGAAACTATGAAGAAGCTGAAAAATAGCCAATTGGAGCGTAAGACAATAGATGAATTTAAACAGAGTAAAAAATTACCTGTTGTAATAATTTTGGACAACATCAGAAGCTTAAATAATATAGGTTCTGTGTTTCGAAGCTCAGATGCTTTTTTGATCAAGAAGATTTTTCTTTGCGGAATCACAGCCACCCCACCACATAGAGATATTCATAAAACTGCTCTTGGGGCAACTGATTCCGTGGAGTGGGAGTATTTTGAGCAGACGGAAGATGCCATAAGAAACTTAAGAGATAAAGGTTACACAATAATTTCAATAGAACAAGCTGATCAAAGCGTTAAACTCCCTGATTTTAAACCTGAAAAGTCAGCCAAATATGCCTTAGTTTTTGGGCACGAGGTAAAAGGTGTACAGCAGAAAATTGTCAGCCTGAGTGATCTTTGTTTAGAAATTCCCCAGTATGGAACCAAACATTCGTTTAATATTTCAGTAAGTGCAGGTATTATCCTGTATCATTTCTATTATCATTTTTCGGAAGATTATTTTATTTAGGCACTTTCCGATAAAACTCAAGTTTTAATAATCAATCAGTCTATAAGATATTGAGATAAATACGGCTTCGAAAACAATCAAAATTAGAAAAAAGCCAGGATTATCGCAGCAATAGATTTATGGAGCCCTCGATTTTCTGAATAAAAAAAACGCATCAGACAGCGCCTGATGCGTTTTTTAGATAAATATTCTGATGTATTACTCTTCTGTGGTTGTTTCTTCTTCTTCTTCTTCTTCTTCTTCTCCAACGATTGATTTAAACGTGGAGTTTTCAAAAAATTCTACAAATTCCATATCAGTTTTTGCCATCTCTTTAAGATCACCATCTTTACCAATAGCTGTTCTTAGGTTATTGAAAACTTCTGTTTCATTGTCATTTCTGGCAGAAATGATAGCTAATAAGTAATGATTCATTGCTTCATCTTCTTCAAGAGAACTTAGCATTTTTTCTGCTTCTCCTGATTTACCACCCAGAGTTAGTGCAAGTGCTGTGTTAAATGAATTGTAGTTTTGAAGATAACTGATGGCTGTTTCGTAGTCGCCGTCTTTGATATTGATAATACCAAGGTTGTATTTTACTTCTTTACCGGCATCAGTTGCATCTAAGAAATATTCTTTAGCTTCTTCAATGTTTCCATTCTTAAGTTCAATAACACCTAAATTATTAAGCACTTTAGCATTACCTTCTTTAATTTCATTTGCTTTTTCAAGAGCTTCTCTTGCATCAGCCAATTCGCCTTTCTTAATTTTAGCATAGCCAATGTTGTTATAAGCTCTCATGCATTCCGGATCTTTTTCAGCTGCTAATTCAAATGCTTCAAGTTTTTTGTCCACATCATCATACAATTTGTATCCTGCATAAAGAAGTTCTTCCAGGTTAAGAGTATCAGGGTTGTTCATTACGAAATCCTTGATTTCTTCATCGGAGAAACCAACTTGTTCTATCTCTACAGCTAATTCTGATCTTCTTAATTTTGGTAAAATATCATCAGCTAAAACTTTCCATGTTTTTGACATGTTTTCAAGTTCTTCTTCCCTTACATCTGGGTCATCATGCATGGAAAGTACTCTTAAGATAAGGTCTTTGTCTTCAATATCAGAGTCTTCTACTAGCTTTTTGAAACCTTCCCAGTCCTCTGTAGTTGTTTTGGCTTCATAAAGTTTTTCAGCATCTTCTTTACTCAATTTATCATCGCTAACCATTTTTTTAAGGAAACCTTCAGATGAGGATTTTCTTCCTTTTGATAATTTCTCATTAAGGTCTGTAGGTCCATCCGGTGAAGCATAGGCTGAGAGTTTTACGCCTTTATAATTCTTATTTTCAGCATCTTCTACTTCCTTAACAAAATCTTCCAGATTTTTGATATCATCTTCACTGAGTTCAGAGTCTTTCAAATTATCTCTTTCTATTTCATAATGAATGTCTGCATCCTTTTTGTGAGTTGTTACTCTGACAAATTTATCAGACGCCATTACTGGTTTTGGATCCATCATTACCAGATTTGGGGTTGCTTTAACTCCTTTTGCTACATTTTGTTCCGGCATTGCCACTGATTCATCATCAATAGTCGCTTCACCGCGAACAACTAAGTCAGACACTCTCATGTCTTCATTATATTCAAAAGACCCGTTGAATTCTATTTCACCACCAGTCTCATTTTTAATAACCTTATTGTTGGCTTCTACTTTTTCTCCCTGGAATGTCTTGGATTCAAAAGTTTCTTCGCCATTTTCAAATGTTAAAGCTGGTGTAAATTCAACAATTGCTTTTTTGTTAAACCATTCCGGTGGAATGTTTCCTTCGATGGAGTATTCTACCTCACCCCCATGCATTTCAAGTACTTTAGGGGTAGATTTAAACTCAAGCGTGCCGTATTCCTCTTGCATTTTGTCAAGGCCACCGCAGCTGCTTAGAATAAATACCGCTATAAAAAATGATGTTAAGAGATTTAGTTTTTTCATAATTGCCTCTAATTATTTGTTTTGAATTAATTTTCTTTTTACTTAATACTACAAACTTAATAATGTTTTCGTTAAAATAAAAATAAATCAGTTAAAATTATTAATCAAGGATACGTTAAATTCTGTAATAGTTCATTCCTTTCTGATGATTCTTGTTAAAAACAGTCGACTTAATAATCTCATAATCAGAATCATGACTGATAAAGTCTTTGCCTTTGAGATCTATTATAATATATTTATGATTTTGATTATCTTTCATGAATTTGAAATAACTGTCTTGTATTTTTTGAAGATAGTTTTCTTCTATTTCTTGTTCGTATTTTCTCCCTCTTCTGATAATATTTTGTTTTAGTTTTTTGGGCTCTTGGTGTAAATAAACGAATAAATCCGGCGAGGGGAGTGATTTGTATATGATATTAAATATTTCTCTATATAGTTTAAATTCATTATCGGAAAGGGTAGCCCGTGCAAAAATTAATGATTTGGCAAAATAGAAATCGGCAAGGGTAAATGTTTTAAATAGATCTTTGTAAGGCAATTCATTCACTAATTGTTTATATCGGCTGGCCAAAAATGACAATTCAACGTGAAAGGAGTATTTGTCAGGATTTTCGTAGAATTTTGGTAAAAATGGATTATCTGCAAATTGTTCAAGGATGAGATTTGCATTATATTCTTCTGCCATTTTTTTTGCAAGGGTTGTTTTTCCTGCACCAATATTACCTTCTATTGCTACGTATTTTAAATCCGGCATTGTTATTGTTTGAAATGAAACTCACTCTGTATTATTTTTTGAGTGAGTTTCGATAAGTTTGTTTGAATATAATGTTGTTATTTTAATATGAAGGTTTCATATCCATATTGTTAAAGATGAATGACCACATATCTGCTTCTTCCTGTATTGCTATATCGGTAGCTTTCCCTGCACCATGCCCCGCTTTTGTTTGAATTCTGATCATCGTAGGGTTATCCCCGTCATATTTATCTTGTAGCGTAGCTATGTATTTATAAGAGTGTGCCGGAACTACCCGATCATCATGATCTGAAGTCATTACAAGGGTGGCTGGATATTCAGCTTCTTCATTTATATTATGTAGAGGTGAGTAATCATATAAGTTTTCGAAATGCACAGAATCCTGGCTGGAACCATATTCATCTTTCCATGCCCATCCTATAGTAAACTTATGATATCTTAACATATCCATGACTCCTACTTGCGGAATTGCAACTTCAAATAATTCGGGTTTTTGGTTTGTTACTGCTCCAACCAGAAGTCCACCGTTTGAGCTTCCATGGATTGCAATTTTATCCTTATTGGTATAATTTGTATCGATAAGATATTCTGCGGCGCTTATAAAATCTTCAAATACATTTTTTTTGTTCAGCTTCATTCCTTGTTTGTGCCATTTTTCTCCATATTCGCCACCGCCTCTTATGTTTGCTAAAGCATAAACTCCTCCGTTTTCAAGCCAAACTAAATTGCTTTTGCTGAATCTGGGAGTAAGGCTGGCGTTGAAACCTCCATACCCATACAAAAATACCGGGTTTTTCCCATCTTTTTCTATTCCTTTTTTGTGTACCAAAAACATTGGTATTTTTGTTTTGTCTTTACTTTTGTAAAATACTTGCCTGGTCACATATTTATCTGAATTGAAATCTACGTCTGGTTTAAAATAGATGTTTGATTCTTCTTCGTCTACGTTGTGCTGCCATATTTGTGGAGGTTCCGTAAATGAGGAAAAGGAGTAAAACATTTTTTGACTTTCCGGATTTCCCGAAATGGAATTTACACTACCGGGTTGAGGCAGGTCAATCTCATAAAGTTCTTCTCCCAAGTGTGAAAATACTTTCAAATCGTTGCGGGCATCTTTCATGTATGACGCAATAAGTTTATCCCCGGCAACTGTAACATTCTGTAATACATCGTTTTTTTCAGGTATTACTTCAAGCCAATTGCCTACATCTTTCTTTTGCACATCAATTCTTACTACTTTATATTTTGGTGCCTGATAGTTTGTATGAACAATGAGTTGATCCCCGGAATGTCCTATGATATCATATTCATATTTAAAGCTTGTGGTCAACTTAACAAAAGTGTCATTTTTTTTCAGGTTTTTCACAAAGACATTGTTTCCATGAGTCGATTTTGACTCATATATGTAAAGGTATTTTTCATCTCTTGAAACATCAGCTGTATAGTTTCTTTCGGGGTGACTGGGTTTGTTAAATATTATCTGATCGTCTTCTTGATCTGTTCCCAGCTTGTGGTAAAATACCTTGTGGTTTTTATTTGACTGGGAATTTCCCTCTGGCTTGTCATAACGACTGTAATAGAACCCATCTTCATACCAAGCAATGTTTGAAAATTTCACCCATTCCAGGTGATCCTCCAGTGTTGTATCTTCTTCAAGATCTTTGACATGTATTTCACGCCAGTCGGATCCGCTTTTTGAAATGGCATAAGCAATATATTTACCATCATTTGAGACTTCATAAGATGCTAATGATACCGAACCATCTTCTGATAATTTATTTGGATCCAATACCATCTTTTCTTCCGACTGCAGGTCTTCTTTCATATATAAGATGTCATGGTTCTGCAATCCATTGTTTTTAAAGTAGAAGTATTTACCACCCTTTAATTTCGGGGTGCTAACTTTTTCGTAGTTCCAGATTTCTTTCAGCCTGTTTTTTATTTTTTTTCTGAAAGGAATGTT
The DNA here is from genome assembly GCA_051747065.1 of Bacteroidota bacterium. Taxonomy (GTDB): domain Bacteria; phylum Bacteroidota; class Bacteroidia; order Bacteroidales; family UBA12077; genus JAGXLC01. The sequence continues at coordinate 5,584 of JBNJFT010000067.1, forward strand.
ATCCAAATAGTTAAAGGTAAGTTCATTTTGTTTCTTTACCCAGTTTCTGACAGCTTGAGATGTGTCACTTTCGAGCCATCTGTAAGGGTCTGGCACTTCTTTGCCGAAATAGTCATCTACAATATCTCCCTTTTGCGTTTCGGGGTAGTCATATTTATTATTGCAAGAAAAGAAGACAACAAGAATAAATACAGGTAGTAATATTTTTTTTGTTTTCATTTTGAGCTGTTTATAGGTTAATTTCCGTTTTTTTCGTTTCGAGTAAATATATAAAAGAAATTGTGAAAATTCAAAAACGTGCAGGTGTTTTGTTTTCTGGATTTTGTAGTAGTAACAACATAAAAAAACAGCCAAAAGCAAGAATGCAGTTGGCTGTCTTTTTATTTTATGGAATTTCTGTTATTCCTTTTTTTGACGGTCTTTTTGAGGGCTGTTTTTGTCATCTTTCGGTAATAATGCTTTTCTTGATAAACGAAGGTTGCCTGTTTTCTTGTCAATTTCAATTAATTTAACCTTCACTGTGTCGCCTTCTTTTAATACATCTTCAACATTATTTGTCCGTTTCCAGTCGATCTCAGATATATGCAATAATCCTTCTCTGTTTGGGATTATTTCCACAAAAGCACCAAAGGAAACTACCGATTTTACAATGCCTTCATAAACTTTTCCTTCTTCCGGCACTTCAATGATTGCTTCTATCTTTTCAATTGCCTTTTTTACGTTTTCCTGATTTTCTCCGAAAACAGCTACTTTCCCAACACTATCTTCTTGTTCAATTGTAATCGTAGTTTCTGTTTCTTCCTGGATTTTTTGAATTACTTTTCCACCCGGGCCAATTAATGAGCCAATCATGTCTTTTGGTATTGTTATCTGCTCTAATCTTGGGGTATGGGGTTTTAGCTCTGGTCTTGGTTCGGAAATGGTTTCTTTCATCTTATTCAAAATGGAGAGCCTGCCTTCTTTTGATTGTTCAAGGGCTTTTTCCATAATATCATAAGAAAGGCCAGAAATTTTAATATCCATCTGGCAGGCTGTGATGCCATCCTCTGTTCCTGTAACTTTAAAATCCATGTCGCCAAGATGATCCTCATCGCCAAGAATATCAGAAAGAACTGCATAATTGCCGGATTCGTCTGTGATTAATCCCATTGCAATTCCGGAAACTGGTTTTTCCATCTCTACTCCTGCGTCCATTAATGCAAGTGTCCCTGCACATACGGTTGCCATGGAAGATGAACCATTCGATTCCAGGATATCTGAAACAATTCGAATTGCGTAAGGACTGG
>JBNJFT010000067.1:6969-11847 GCA_051747065.1 Bacteroidota bacterium
CGTCCATTAATGCAAGTGTCCCTGCACATACGGTTGCCATGGAAGATGAACCATTCGATTCCAGGATATCTGAAACAATTCGAATTGCGTAAGGACTGGTCTCAACCGGAACCATTCCTTTTAATGCACGATGTGCCAGGTTTCCGTGTCCGACTTCTCGTCGGCTTACACCTCTGATTGGCTTAGCATCGCCAGTTGAAAACGGTGGAAAATTGTAATGAAGTACAAATTTTTCTGTGCCTTGCATTAATACTTCATCAATAACCTGCTCATCTAGTTTTGTACCTAGTGTAACTGTGGTGAGTGATTGAGTTTCTCCTCTTGTAAATATTGCAGAACCGTGAGCTGCTGGAAGATAGTCAATCTCACACCATATTGGCCTGATTTCATCAAACTTTCTTCCATCTACACGAACCTGTTCTTTCAGCATCAGATTTCTGATCGCTTCTTTTTCTACATCATGAAAATATTTGTCAATCAGGGAGGTATTTACTTCTTCTTCACCTTTTTCTTCTATTTGTTTGTTGGTAAATTCTTCTTTTATCTCATCTAAGGCATTTGACCTTTCGTGTTTCCCCTGGTGATTTTTTGCGGCTTCGTATATTTTGTCATAAAGCTCGCTGTTTACAAGGTTTTTTAGCTCTTCGTCTTTTTCTTCATGCTCATATTCTCTTTGAGTTAGCTTTAGCTCCTCTGCCATTTCCTGTTGAGCTAAACACTGCATTTTTATTGCTTCATGTGCGAATTTTATTGCTTCAAGCATTTCGGCTTCTGATACTTCACTCATTTCTCCCTCGACCATCATAACATGCTCCATTTTGGCACCTACGATGATGTCCATGTCTGCTTTTTCCAATTCGGTGAATGCCGGGTTTATTTTGAGATGCCCGTCAATTCGGCCTACTCGTACTTCTGAAAGCGGCCCGTTAAATGGAATATCGGAAACGGCAAGTGCTGCAGATGCTGCTAAGCCTGCCAGCGAATTTGGTGGAATCTCTTTATCTGCTGATATGAGTGATACGTTTACAAATGTTTCTGCATGGTAGTCTTCCGGGAATAAAGGCCTTAATGCTCTGTCGATTAAACGGGCAATTAGAATTTCATAATCCGAGGGCCTTGTTTCTCTTTTTAGAAAACCGCCGGGAAATCGTCCGAATGAAGCGAATTTTTCTCTATATTCTACAGTGAGTGGCATAAAATCCACGTCTTCTTTTGCTTCTTTTGCGGAGACTACTGTGGCAAGAATTTTTGTCCTTCCCATTGAAACCACTACTGCTCCATCGGCTTGCTTTGCTAATTTGCCAGTTTCAATGGTGATTTCTCTGCCTTCTCCTAAATCAATTTTTTTTTGGATAGGTGTGTTCATAAAAATAATTTTTCTTGGTAAGATGTAAATAAATTGATGGAGTCAATAAAAGAATGAAAAAAGGCAATTCAGGGATTGCCTTTTTTTGTGTTATTTACGTAAATTAAGCTTTTTAATGATAGCTCGATACCTTTCGATATCGTTGTTTTTCAAATAGTTTAATAAACTTCTTCTTTTGCCTACAAGTTTTAAAAGTGCTCTTCTTGTATTGATGTCTTTTTTGTGGTTACGGAGGTGTTCTGTTAGATCAATTATTCTTGTTGTGAATAATGCTATCTGACTTTCCGAATTTCCGGTGTTTTTTTCATCTCCTCCGTATTCTTTAAAAATCTCTTTCTTTTTTTCTGCTGTTAACATAATATTTTCATTTGAATAAATTAATCCACTAAAAATGATTTGCAAAAGTATTTAATTTTTTTTTCTTTACAATAATTATATAATAAATAATATATATTTTTATTGATTAATGACAAAGAGAAAAGTAGAGAAATAAATAAATATTATGCATTTACCTTTGTTACCTGATATTATTATCATTCTTGGTTTTTCCATAGTGGTAGTATTTTTTTTGCAACGATTTCGTTTGCCTTCAATTTTGGGCTTTCTTATTACCGGAATAATAATTGGACCACAGGGTTTTGCACTTATAGGTTCCGGTGAGATAGTTGACATCATTTCCGAAATAGGTGTTATTTTGTTGCTTTTTGTTATTGGTTTGGAACTGTCTTTAAGGCAATTGGGCTCTATTAGAAAGACAATCATTATTGGAGGGCTTATACAAGTTGGGCTTTCAATTATTTTTGCTACTGTATTGAGCAAATTAATTGGTTTTGGATGGAATAAATCTGTTTTCATTGGTTTTCTTTTATCTCTCTCCAGCACTGCCATAGTCCTGAAAATTTTACAAGACCGCAACCAAATTACTGCACCACATGGACGAAATGCTTTGGCTATTCTTATTTTCCAGGATATCATAGTTATACCAATGATCTTAGTGACACCTATGCTGGCAGGCGAAACTTCAAATATTGGGGTTACTTTGTTGGAATTGTTTGGTAAATCAGCATTGATTATTTTAATTACGCTTATTACTGCACGCTACATAGTGCCTCATCTATTGTATTATATAGCTAAAACAAAAAGTAAAGAGCTTTTTTTAATTACTACTTTAACGCTTTGTTTTGCTGTTGCATGGCTTACTTCAGAGGCAGGTTTATCTCTTGCACTTGGTGCTTTTTTGGCAGGCCTTATTATTTCCGAATCGGAATATAGTCATCAGGCAACTAGCCTTATTTTACCGTTTAAAGAGTTATTCACCAGTTTCTTCTTCATTTCTATTGGTATGCTTCTTAATGTGGAATTTTTTCTTCAAAATACCACCACTATACTTTTGATTGTAGTTATTGTATTCGTGGTAAAAGGAACTGTAGCTACACTGGCAACTGCACTTTTAAAATATCCTCCGAGAATTTCAATTTTAACAGGATTGGCTTTATTTCAGATTGGAGAATTTTCATTTATTTTATCCAAAGTCGGAGTTGAAAATGGAATATTGACACCCGAAATGAATCAATATTTTCTTTCCATATCTATTGTAACAATGTTTCTTACCCCTTTAATCATGATCTTTGCTGAAGATTTAGCGGTTCTTTTAATCCCGGGGAGGTTAAAAAAACGATGGAGGGTTTTACTTTCAAAAGGAGATAAAAAAGTCATCACTACATCAGAGGAAGAAAAACTGGAAAATCATTTAATCATAGTAGGTTTCGGTATTAATGGAAGAAATGTTGCCAGAGCAGCTCAGTATATTAAAATCCCATACTTGGTTATAGAAATGAATGCAGTAACGGTAAAACAGGAAAAAGAAAAAGGGGAACGAATTTTATATGGAGACGCCAGCCATTCTCATATTTTAAATTTGGTAAAATTACATAAAGCGCGGGTAGTAGTTATTGCAATTTCCGACCCAAAAGCGATTCGATATATTGTTTCACATATAAGGGACATTTCACAATCTGTTTATATAATTGTAAGAACCCGCTATGTTAGGGAAATAGATGATTTAATATCCTTAGGCGCTGATGAGGTTATTCCTGAAGAATTTGAAACTTCTATATCGATATTTTCAAGAGTTTTACATAATTTCTTAGTGCCTGTTAATGAAATTGAGGAGCTTGTAAAGGCTATCAGGTCAGATAATTATAAATTATTTGTAAGTCAAAATAAAAAGATTCCACGACTCATGAAACAAATAAAAATACCGGAATTTAAGGTCACATGTGTCCGGGTAGAGGCTGATAGTGGCGACATAACTGGTAAAACGATCAATCAGTCGAATATCAGGAAGAGGTATGGAGTTAATATTTTAGCTATATCGCGAAACGAAAAGACGATTTATCCAATTTTCCCTGATGAAAAGATACAGCAAAACGATATGATATATGTCAGCGGTGATCCTGAAAGTATTGACATGTTTTACAAAGCTGTTAAGTAGGTAGTTTCAGGAGTAGATGAATATATTAAAAGTTCATCATTTTGTTAATGAGGCAGTTTCAGAAGTAAATAACATATTGAAAAACAGCAGTTTAATGACATAATTGAGTAAAACGAAACCCCGAAAAATGTTAAAAATGATTTAAAAACGAGGTCGTATTTTCTCTGTTAAAACGCTGACAGGTGGGGTGTAAAAAATACTACAATTTAACCTAATTATCTTCCCCCAACTTACTAAAAGCTTCTTGTCTTTTTTTAAGTAATGTCTTTCCTATATTTTCATTTCCCCATTTCTTAACATCTTTTATTTTTATTGTTTCACAGGCATCACAGACATCTTTTTGCTCTTTAAAATTACTTATGAATGCTGGGATTGCTAAAGATAAATCTGTAATACCTATGGATGGATTTACATGAATAAATGATTTATATTTTCCAAAAGATGACTCTAAGATATCAGACGAACAAATAACCTTATTACTACCTAGTTTGTGGCTAATCTCATACATCTTCATCAAATAGGTAACTACCTCATTTTTAAATGTTTTTAATTTTGCCGATTTTAAAGATTTAGGAAATATTTCCTTACAGGCATTTATAGATTTTTGAGAAACTCCTTTATTTTTAAGGATTTCTTGTATTCGTATTGCCTTCTCTACGATTTGGGTTAATTCTTTAATGAGCGATTCATAATCTAATATAAATTGTAATCTTTTTCTCTCCTCTGGTATTTTTTTATCACTTTTCAAAAGGTTTATAATAGCGTTGCTCCAGTCGAGCATGGGTTTTAGATTCATAAAGCGAGAATTGACCCGTTGCGCAGGCGGGAGAATGTATGAGAGTTTGCTCAGTGGGATGCTACCGCGTAAATAAGCTAATTTCTTTGTATAACTGATGAATTCCGGGTCTTTTTCATAGATTTGTTTTATTATCCATGACAATTTATGGGTTAAATCTTCTACATGCGGAATTTCAGATAGTTTAAGAGATTTTTTTATCGCATTTCCCATATCGGCAAC
>JBNJFT010000068.1:0-11725 GCA_051747065.1 Bacteroidota bacterium
TGAATAACTGAATGTTTCCTCTCCCAATATTGAATTTAAACCCAGGTATTCTTTTGAGGTTCCTAATTTTAAAATTTTATTTTTTTGATTTTTATTTTCCGAATATAGTTTTACCAACCCCGATTTTATGAACATCACATGAGATGTGCGTGTATTTTGCTTGAAAATTATATCGTGGGCTTTATAGCTTACAATATTGCTGTTTTCCTGAATAAGTTTTGAATCATTTCCGCTAAGAAATTCCTGAAAAGGAATCGTGAATGCTGTCTGTTTCTCATTAATTTCTTCCTCAAAATCTTTTCTTTCGTTTATCATTCTCTTCAGTTTTCAGATTTATAGCTTTTTATGCTTAATATGGTGATTTACATCATCAATTATTATGAATTTAAATCATCTTTGACCAGTAAGCTATATCATCAGCATTTCTTTGTATTCCCGTTGTTTTTCTGTGTACTTTTGTTAATAGTTATATGGAAAATAAATATTGATTGCAATTTAATAAAGATATTTTATAAAACGTAAAGATGAAAAGCCACAGTCGAAAAAAAATTTTAGTAATCGATGATAGCGAGACGAATTTGGTTCTTTTAAAAGCTGTATTAGAGGATGCCGGTTATGAGGTTCAATTAGCCGGTAGCTCCAAAGATGCTTTTTTCTATTTTGAAAATGACCGTCCCGATTTGATCCTTTTGGATCTTCTCATGCCCCAGGAAGACGGATTTATGTTTATGGAGAAGTTAAAAAACGGATATGTTCAGATGGAAGTCCCTGTTATCGTAGTAACTGCTTATGCTAACCGTGAAAACGAGCAAAGAGCCAAAACTTTAGGTGCTCAGGATGTCATTGAGAAACCTATTGATATTCCTGAATTTCTGATGAAAATTGATAAGGCTGTTTCTAATTAATTGTGGATATGGAAAAGAACGAAGAAAATAGAATTCAGATCAAAAACTTGTTGGAAACTTACTCCATTGAAGAAATTTCTAACCTGTTTTCTAAAATTGATGAAAAGATCATCTCCTTGCATGATTGTTCATCAAAGGATTTTTATAATCTCAATAAAGATTTTAAGTATTTCCATGGTATTGCTAACCAAATTTCAGAGAATGCTTCTTTTTTGTTTGATATTATAGCAAGCAAGGAAAACAATGGCTTTTTAGAGGACATAGAAAAATTTTATGAGACTTTAAATTCACGGAGCCAGTTATTGGATTATCATCTGGAAATTGCCTCAGAAATTAATGAAAGTATTCTTTCCGGAATACGTCAATCTTTTTTTCCTATTAAAAATTTTAAGCAGAATCTGAGTAGCTTAATTTTTCTTGAATCTAATTTGCAATTTGACATACAGAAAGAAGATGATGAAGAAGCAAAGTCTGTTTCTGAAATTTCTCAGACAATTAAAGATCAATTGTCCTTACTGGAAAAATTGTTTGCTAAACTTAAACGGATCATTAAAAATAATGGTCCGGTGAATAAATTAACTTACGATGACTTAAACATTTCATCGATTCTTGAAAAGCTAAGGACAGAATTGACCTCTTATTCAGCACATTATAAAAGTGCACAGGAGCGAATTCCTGAAATCAAAGAGCGTACTGATGACACATCCGAAAGCATCAGCAAAATTATAACCAATTTACAGTATCAGGATATCATTAAACAAAAGATGCAACATATCCAGCAAACACATAAGGATTTGGTTGCTGAACTGGAAGAATTCAAAAACCAGAATGAAGATACATCGCTTAATGAAAAGGCAAAATATTTTATAAGAATCAGGGATATTGCCGGATTACAAGCTGCTCAATTGATGCAGGCAAACAAAGAATATCAGAATGCAATTCAGGAAATTTCAGGAAAGTTTCTTGAAATAGGGGAAAATATGACACAGGTATCTAAACAGTGCGCTGAATATACTTCTTTTGATGCAACAAAACAACAAGTCTTTTTTGAATCCTTAAAAAAACATCTTTCACATGCGAAAAGTAAAATTCAGCAATTCTGTGGATTCAATGAGAATTTTGAAAACTATATTGAGTCGATCAGAGAGATTCTTGATAAAATTTATTGGGTAAACAAGTCAATTAATTCGCTGGTTGAGGAGCTGCAAGAATCAATGAAAAAGATTGAAAGTATGTATGAAACTGAACCAGATGAAGAAGGAAAGGACAATTTACTAAAGAAACAAATGTTCCAGCTTTTTTCTGATGTAAAGTCAAATGTTGCTCTTCTGAGTAAAGTTTTACAGGAAATTTCAAAATACAGGGATGGTCTTCAGGAACAAATTATTCAGAACATTTCTTCCGATCAATACAAACAATCAACTGTTTTGCCTGATAAAATTGAATCCTATATCGGCGAACTTAATAAGATTGAGAAGAAAATCATGGATAAACTCGATCAGAATAACAAGTTGAGTGAAAGTATGCTTTCTGATATTCAGACCTCTGTGGGTAAAATACAATACTATGACTATTTTGAAAAAGTCATTTCCGAGATTGTTGAAGAATTAAATACAATCAATTTCAAATTAAAGGAGGGAGATGATAAAATTGAAGATAGGGACAAAAACTTAAAACACCTGACGGAGAATTACACAATGAATTCAGAATTTCTAGTTCATAACCAGGTCGCCCAGGGAAAAGATCCGGACATGGACGTTGAAGATGAAGAAGGTGGCGACCTGGAGTTATTTTAAATACTAAAAATTAATGTGACAGATATGAAACCATCATTCATAAAATGCAGACAAAAGACCACAGATAAATTGTGCCGTGCCTGTTCGACAAGGTACGAGGATTACATGCTTTTAAAATCTTAAAAAGTAAAAATTGCAGGAAATTAATTGTTAGAAATCAAAATTTTAAATAAGCTCTATACAGATGAAAACAAACAACAAGTACGTAAGCATTACTCCTTTTGGCAACAAAAGGGAGAAAAAGGCCAGAATGACCATCGAAAAAGAATTAACTATCTACACTGCTCTTGAAATTAAAGAGTATTTCCTGAATGCACTGGAAAAATTCGATGAAATCAAAGTTCAGATTAAAGATGTTGAAAATATTGATCTGAGCTTCATTCAACTGATCGAATCACTCAGAAAAACCGCCGAGGAATATGATAAGAAGCTTGAAATTTCTGCCGAGCTTCAGGATGGCACTCGTTCCCTGGTGGAAAATTCCGGTTTTGATCCTTTATTAAAAACATGAAATAAATATAACTGTTATGGGGAAAAACATTTTAATTGTTGATGATTCTGAAAGTATACGTGAGGTGGTCAGCTTTACACTTAAAAATGAAGGCTATAATGTAATGATTGGCAATGATGGCACCGATGCATTGGAGTTCTTTGACGGGACACAAATTGACCTTGTCATCACAGATTTACATATGCCTGAAATGAATGGGATAGAGCTGATTAAGCACATACGAGAAAAGGAACAATACAAACGTATACCTATTCTTTTTCTTACCACAGAATCACAAGCAACAAAAAAACAAGAAGCTAAAGAAGCAGGAGCTACGGGATGGATTATAAAACCCTTTGTTCCGGCCAAATTATTAGCTGCACTAAAAAAAGTTATGAGATAATGGATAAATTTACAGACAAATTTATTGAAGAGGCTACAGAAAACATTGCCGACCTTGAGGATGCGTTACTCTCATTGGAGAACAATCCTGAAGATTCAGATCTAGTTGAGCGTGTATTCCGCGCTATGCATTCACTTAAAGGTGGTGGCGCTATGTTCGGTTTCCAAAAATTGAGCGATTTTACCCACCATCTTGAAAACATATATGACCGGGTACGTGAAGGCAAACTAACCATTAATAAAGGGTTATTGGATTTAACTCTGCAGTCAGTGGATCATCTTAAAAATTTGCTTGATGAAGGAGAGGATCTCTCACGTAATACGGAAACTACCCATAAGAATTTATCAGTGCAGGTTCTGAAGTTTCTGGAGGATAATAATTCAGATAACTCTCCCGAACAAACTTCACAAAGTAAAGCTTTTGAAGATAAGGAAAAAACGTATTATATCTATTTTGAACCTGAAGAACGAATTTTTGATGACGGAACCAATCCGCTGTTTCTGCTTGATGAAATGGCAACTTTAGGAGATGTGAAAGCTTTGCCTTGCCTGGAACGTGTGCCCAATCTTAACGAGCTTGATCCTACCAATTGTTATACGCATTGGGAAATCCTTCTGGCCACTAAAGAAGACGAAAATGCAATACATGATGTTTTTATTTTTGTTGAGGACCAGTCTAAAATCGAAATTCATGAGTTAGCTGATTATAATCTGTTTCAGAACAACGGTTTTATTAGGGAGATTGACAAACAAGCCGATTTAAATAAGGATATGGGGATAGATGCTATCCGTTCAATAGTTAAAACTCTTGAAGGCGGCGATAAGCAAAAGAAATCAAAACAACAGAAAAAAACAACCAACGCAAACGGTAAAGATAATACCATCTCAAGTATCCGTGTGGCTTCAGAAAAGATTGACCACATGATGAATTTGGTAAGTGAGCTTGTAACAACTCAGGCACGCTTATCATTAGAGGCTGAAAAGCAAGGAGATGGCGAGTTGACAACTATTGCAGAGAATATTCAGAAACTTTCCCGCCAGCTTAGGGATACAGCTTTTAATATTGCCCTTGTCCCGGTTGAAACCATGTTGACACGTTTTCAAAGACTGGTTCGTGATCTTTCCGGGAACCTGAATAAAAAGGTAAAATTCACTGCAGAAGGTACAGATACTGAGCTGGATAAAAATATTATTGAGACATTAACGGACCCACTTTTGCATATTCTGAGAAATTGCATTGATCATGGCATTGAGTCTCCCGAAGAAAGAAAAAAGAAAGGCAAACCCGAAGAGGGAAGAATTTTGATGAAAGCATTCTATTCGGGGACAAGTATTCATATACAGATTCATGATGACGGGAAAGGAATAGATCCTGAGAAAATCCGCCAAAAAGCTATTGAAAGAGAAATTATTAGCAGTGACGAAGAGCTTTCGAAAAAAGAAATCTTTGAGTTGCTTTTCAGAGCAGGGTTTTCTACTTCTGACAATGTAACCGATGTATCAGGGCGTGGTGTCGGAATGGATGTAGTAAAACGAAAATTAGCTGAAATACGTGGCGATGTAGAAATTGATTCTGAAAAGGAGGTTGGTACTACGTTAACTGTTAAATTGCCGCTCACGCTTTCTATTATTGATGGTTTGCTCGTGAAAATTGAAGAAAACAGCTATATAATGCCACTCTCGGCTGTTCACAAAATATATGCCGCTAACCACAGTGATGTTGTGGATACATTTAATAACTTAATTGTGCTGGACGGGGAACAGGTACCTTTCTATTACCTAAGGGAAGAATTTGGAATGCCCGAATCTGATTCGGATTTGGAAGAAATTGTGGTGGTTGAATATGAAGGAAACCGTATTGGCTTAGTGGTTGATACTGTAATTGGTGAATACCAGGCAGTTTTAAAATCACTTGGAAGAATGTATAAACGCCAGGATATTGTTTCCGGCGCTACCATATTAGGTGACGGAACAGTTGCTCTTGTGTTGGATACCAATAAAATGATAGAGCAATTTTCCGGAAGAAAAAATGAAAAACAAAAAGTTGCAAAATAAAATATTGGAGGTTCATTATGGACAAAGAAGATCTGAAACAAATCAATTCATACCTCTCTTTTAAACTCGGGGAGGAGGTTTTTGCTGCTCACGTAAGCAAGGTTCTTAGTATAATGGAGATGACAAAAATTACAAAAGTTCCGAAATCTCCTGAATACATGAAGGGTGTAATAAATCTGCGCGGACAAGTTTTACCCGTTGTTGATACACGAATAAAATTCGGTATGTCTCCTACGGAATTCACAAAAAATACATGTATTGTTGTCATGGAAGTGGAAATGGAAAATGATCATGTCCAGGTTGGCACACTCGTGGATTCTGTACAGGAAGTTCTTGAAATAAATGAGGATCAGATTCAACCGCCGCCAAGCATCGGAAGTAAATATCAATCTCAGTTTATCTACGGAATGGCGAAGGTAGATGAGAAATTTATTATGCTGCTGGATATGGATAAAGTTTTCTCTGCGGAGGAAATATCAAACATGCAAACTTCTACTGAAATGGGTGCTCAGGGAGAATCTGTTCAGGAATCAACAGAAACTTCACCTGAAGAAGATGAAAAGTAGTAATCTGTCAAATGGTGAATAATATTAGGAGTTATAAAAATATGCAACAGATCTATATCAATAAACCATAATCCATTGATTAATAAAACGATAAACCAATAAACCCAAAATCTTATGAAGAATTTAAATGACATGAAAATTGGTGTCAGGCTGAATGTTATTTTCAGTATACTGATAATAATTATCATTGGGGCATTAGGAACGTGGACTTATTATATGAATAAGGAGCGAATCGTTAATGATGCCGATACGCGAATGTATGAACAATTAGATGACCTGGTCGATATTATTGATGTTCAGATACAGGAAAACCAGGAAAATGTTAATAATGCACTTAATGTTGCTTCTCATCTCTTTTCTGAAGAAGGGACTTTTAATGTAGTGGATACTGCCAATGTTTCAGTTAAAACTTCCCGGCAAAGTTCTGATCAAGAGGTGACTAAATGGGTGTTTGATGGCCGCCAGATGCAGAAAGACACCCGTTATGTTGATAAAGTCGAGGAATTAACAGGGGCGAATGCTTCAGTTTTCCAAAAGGTTTCTGGTGGATTTGTCAGAATTTCAACAAATGTAATGGATGAATCCGATCAGAGGCAACTTGGAACATTTGTGCCCAATTCTTCTGATGTAGCCCAAACCGTTCAGGGTGGCGGCAAATATACCGGCAGAGCAAAAGTGGTAGGTGAGTGGTTCTTAACTGCTTATGAACCTATTAGGAATGATGGTGAGGTTATAGGGATGATTGGAGTTGGAATCCCTGAAAAAAATCTGGCAAGGCTTAAAAAAATCTTTGATAAGAAGTCCTATTTCGAAACGGGTTACCCTTTTATGGTTTCCAGTGACGGCACTTTTATTATACATCCCACTGATGAAGGCGAAAGTGCTGAGGGAGAACAATTTTTTGAACAAATAATGGATAGTGACGCGGATCGTGCTAAAACAGAATATACATGGGAAGGTGAGAAAAAATATCAATATTTCCAATATTATGAACCGATCGATGCTTATGTTGCTGCCTCGTTTTATCAGAACATTTTATTTGAACAACTGGCACAATTGCGCAATTTTACAATTTTAGCAGTTCTGACCGGAATCATTGTATTTGTCCTGGTTACTTCATTCTTTAGCCGCAGATTATCCCGTGATTTAAACAGGGGCGTTAATCTTGCCCAGAAAGTTGCTGATGGAGATTTAACAGCTAATGTGAATATTGAGCAGGAAGATGAAGTAGGCCAATTGGCGAAAGCTCTGAATAACATGGTGACAAAATTGAAAGGTATTGTTCAAAATGTCCGGGAAGGTTCAAATTATATTGCTTCTGCCAGCCAACAGGTAAGTTCCAGTTCACAGCAACTCTCCCAGGGCTCTTCTGAGCAGGCTTCGTCTGTCGAGGAAGTTTCATCTTCCATGGAGGAGATGGCTTCTAATATTCAACAGAATACGGATAATTCCAACAAAACAGAATCCATTGCTTCTGAAGCGGCTAAGGAAATGGAAAAAATGGGAGAGGCCGGCAAGAAAAGCCTGAAGTCAATACAGGAGATTGCAGATAAGATCACCATAATTAATGATATTGCATTCCAAACCAATATTCTTGCGTTGAATGCAGCGGTTGAGGCTGCCAGGGCCGGCGAGTATGGAAAAGGCTTTGCAGTTGTGGCCGAAGAAGTAAGGAAGCTGGCAGAACGTAGTAAAACAGCGGCAGATGAAATTGTAGACCTTGCGAATTCCAGTGTGGAAGTTACGAAAGAGTCGGATGAATTAATTGATAAGCTGGTTCCGGAAATTGAAAAGGTTTCTAATCTTATCCGGGAAATAAATGCTGCTTCACAGGAACAGAATTCAGGTTCCAACCAGGTGAACAACGCCGTTCAGCAATTAAACGATGTGACTCAGCAAAATGCAGCTTCTTCTGAAGAACTCGCAACCAGTGCTGAAGAACTGGCAAGTCAGGCCGACCAGTTAGATGAGTCAATTGCTTTCTTTACTACAGGTGATGAAGAGGAACAGGGCAATAAGCAAAAAAATCAGGCTTCACAATTGAACACATCTCAGAATTCATCACAACAGACTGAAAATAAAAAACATATAAACCAAAAGGCTAATGCCCAAAATTATAATATGCAAAAACAAAATAGTCAAAACACTAAGAAAGATCAATCAAATGGTTATAATTTAGATTTGGGAGATAGCGAGAAAGACGAGAATTTTGAAAAGTATTAATAATATACTTTTGATAGGGCGCTTGGTGGCATTTATAATAATTTTTCTGTAATTTTTCAGAGAACCCGCTAAGCGCTTATTTAAACAAATAAAAAATGAAATAAGATAAATTAGAAATAAAATGAGATTAAAAGATATAAAAATAGGAACAAGGCTGAATGTTATTCTAAGCATAGTTTTTATAGTGGTAATTGCAGGGCTTGGAATTTATACAATTAACATGCAAAAAGATCGTATTCAGGAAAATACGGACACCCGCATGACAGAACAGGTAAACGATTTGGCAAATTTTATTGAAGTAGAAATACGGAACAATCAGAAGAATGTGAATCATTTCCTTAACGTGGCTCATGATGTATTTTACAATGATGGTGAATTGGAAGTGTCTGATACTTCTTCTGTTAAAATGGAAGCTGTAAACCAGGAAAATGATGCTACTAAGCAGGTTGAGGTTCCGGAATGGGAGTGGGGCAATCAAAAAATTCATAACAATTATGACTTTGTTGATAAAATAGGAAATCTTACAGATGCAACTTCTACCATTTTCCAAAAAATTCCGGGTGGATACCTGCGAATTTCTACCAATGTGAAAAAAGAGAATGGAGAGCGCGCTGTAGGAACATATATTCCCAATGATTCTCCGGTGATTCGTGCTATCGAAAACGGGGAAACTTACACTGGGAGAGCTTTTGTAGTCAATGCATGGTATTTAACAGCTTACGAGCCAATTCGTATTGATGGAGAAATTCGGGGTATTCTCTATGTTGGTGTAAAAGAGAAGGATATGGGCGAGTTGCAGCAAGTGTTTTACGAGAAGACTTATTATGAAAACGGATATCCTTACCTTTTTGATAGCGAGGGAAATGTAATCATTCATCCTGACGATCAAACCGAAGGCATCAATATTGAAGATGAAGATTTTTATCAGAAAATGGTGAACGATTCGGACGGGGAAGGAAAAATAAAGTATATGTGGGAAGGCAAGCCCAAATATCAATATTATAAGTATGTGGATGCAATTGATTCTTACGTTACAACTACAATATACGAAGAGGACTTTTTAGGAATGGTAAATCAGACCAGAAATGCCTTGATCGTAGCCATATTAATTGGTATTGCGTTGTTTATTTCTATCAATACGTATATTAGCCGAACAATAACGAATGCATTGGAAAGAGGTGTTAAGTTTGCCAAACAAGTGGCAAATGGCGACCTTACTACAACATTAGATATTGATCAGAAAGATGAAATAGGGGATTTGGCGAAAGCTATGAATTCCATGGTAGTTAAATTGCAGGATGTTGTTGAAAATGTAAAATCCGGCTCGAATTTCATTTCTTCTGCCAGTCAGCAGGTTAGTTCCAGTTCCCAGCAGCTTTCACAGGGTTCATCTGAGCAGGCATCATCGGTGGAGGAAGTTTCGTCTTCAATGGAAGAAATGGCTTCAAATATCCAGCAGAACACGGATAATTCAAACAAAACGGAATCCATTGCCACGAATGCTGCCAAAGAAATGGAAAAAATGGGAGAAGCTGGCAAGAAAAGCCTGCAATCAATTCAACAGATTGCAGATAAGATTACAATAATTAATGACATTGCATTCCAGACAAATATTCTTGCATTGAATGCAGCTGTTGAAGCGGCAAGAGCAGGAGAGCATGGTAAAGGATTTGCTGTTGTTGCAGCGGAAGTTCGGAAATTGGCCGAGCGTAGTAAAACAGCTGCGGATGAGATTGTAGATCTTGCAAATTCAAGTGTTGAAGTAACAAAAGAGTCAGATGAATTGATAGATAAGTTGGTTCCGGAAATTGAAAAGGTTTCTAATCTTATCCAGGAAATCAACGCTGCTTCGAAAGAACAAAATTCAGGTACGGAACAAATCAACAATGCAATACAGCAATTGAACCAGGTGACGCAACAAAATGCATCTTCTTCTGAGGAGTTGGCTACAAGTGCCGAAGAAATGGCCAGCCAGGCAGAGCAACTGAATGAAACTATCGAGTTTTTCAGTGTAAGTGAAGAGAAAACAATGAATAAATTCAATAACACCGGCGCCAATTCCGGCAACAGACAACAGAATGACTTGAAACAGTTTCAGCCTCAACAAAAGGCAAACAATACGAAACAGTTTAATGAGTCAAAAATGAACTCCGGGAAGAATCAGAATTCCCAAGGCAATGGTGTGAATATTTCAATGCGGGATAGTTCAAATGATGAAGATTATGAAAACTATTAAAATAACTTTGATTTATGAGAAAAATTAATTTATCAATAGTATTAGTATCATTTTTCATTTTACCATTATCTGTTTTTTCACAGGATGAAAAGGATAATGAGTGGGGAATTTCATTCTCCGGGTTTGTAAAAAATGACGCGTTTTTTGATTCTCGCCAGACTGTAGATGCACGTGAAGGCCACTTTTTGTTATGGCCGGCAGATGAGAATCTGGATGCCAACGATGATGACATCAATGCAAAATCTTCTTTTAATATTCTGGCTGTTCAAAGCAGATTAACCGGGTCTATAAAGGGCCCGGATGCCTTTGGTGCGAAAACTTCCGGGACGATTGAAGGAGATTTTTTCGCCCAGGCAAATGATAATATAAACCTATTCAGGCTTAGGCACGCTTTTGGGAAACTTGATTGGGGAAGTACACAATTATTATTCGGCCAGTACTGGAATCCAATGCTTGTTACTTCTTGTTTTCCGGGAACTGTTTCTTTTAATACCGGTGTCCCAATGCAACCTTTTGCCCGGAACCCACAGATCAGGCTGACACATAGTTTTGGCGATTTTAAACTGATTGCTGCAGCTTTATCTCAGAGAGATTATACATCCAGAGCGGGCGCTATTTCTTCTGATTACCTTAGAAATTCTACTACGCCTGATATGCATCTTCAATTGCATTACAATCAGTCAGTGCTGAATGCCGGGGCAGGAATAGCCTATAAAACTATCATGCCAAGAATTGTGACTGATGATAATATTAAGACAGATGAAACAGTTGGTGGGCTATCAGCTATCGCTTTTGCAAAATTGAACCTGGAGCCGGTTACTGTTAAGTTTGAAGCTGTATCAGGCCAAAATCTGGCAGATGTGCTTCAAATCTCAGGTTTTGCAGTTGAATCCATTGATTTAACTACTGATGAGCGATCCTATCGGCCACTTCGTAATTTGTCTTTATGGACTGATATTCACACAAATGGAGAAAAGTTTCAACTTGGTTTGTTTGCAGGCCTTACTAAGAATCTGGGTGTCAGCGAAGCAATGCATGACCCTGAAACAGAA
>JBNJFT010000069.1:0-11712 GCA_051747065.1 Bacteroidota bacterium
AAATCCAAATTGGTCATTCGTAGTATGGATTTCGGCTTCCCAGGGCTTTTGATCGTCTGAATATTCCGAAAATGAAAGTTCAAGGTGAGGATACAATTCGTTTAATGATTCCACGAAGATGCGCAATACAGTTTGTTTGTTTTTGTATTGCGAAAGATTGGCCATTAAAAGGAAAAGTTCATTGCCAAAATCTGTCATAAAGAATGATTATTTATATAAGAACTGAGGGGCATTTTTAGCCAGCCATTTATCCGGATCCTGAAAATAAGGATTTTGGGTGATTACACCTCCGCTAATGGTGAAAGGATGTGTCCTGAGCACGCCCATGATTGTTTTTCCTTTGAATTTGTTTACGTTATACATACAAACGCTGATCCATGGTTTCCCTGGAATAAAATAATTCAGCCTGCTTTCATAAGCCATAAGATGTTCCACTCCGGGTATTGCTTCCAGGGCCCATGCCATTTCTGCTGAAGCCCTTATGTTTTTTCTCCCGTTCTTCTGGGAGAATTTAAAAAAAGCTTCCAGGTTTTCATCCATTTCCCATGGTGAAAAAGTTCCATTAGGGTAATAAAATTCTTTGGCACTTTTGATGGTAAAGATATCGGGATTGTTTAATATACTTTCATTACATTGAGGGCAATTGTGGGAGAAATCCTTTTTGAATTCTTCAGGGGTTCGTTCGGCCGGGCAGAATAATTGTAAGTCATTGTCTGTAAAACCTTGCTTCAGAAAACCAAAAATGATCTCATCGCGTTCCTGCGGTGTTTCATAAAGCCCGGCAATATGGAGCCCCCAGTTGCACGTGTAATTGCCAAACCCCATTTTCAGGGTTTCCTGGTTGGAAGTTTTGATATGCATATTTTAGGGTTTATTGGATTTAACGAGTTTTGGAAATTGTAGGTTTCACTATAATCATAAAATGTACAAATTTTTCCTGTAAATTCAAAAGGAAGATTGAATTTCTTTATTTTGAAAAGGCACAGAGCGTTATTTCTCCTTATCCTCAAACAAACTAGATATCCTGTGTTCATCCTTATCCCATTCTTCCAGAAATTTTTTGTCGTTTTTGTGCAGGTCATTGCTCATTAAGGCACCTACCGGTTTTAGGGCATCAATATTATCAAAAACAAGTTTAAAAATTGCGGCTAATGGAATTGCAAGAACGATGCCTGCGACACCCCAGATAACACCACCAATTAATAACGAAATGATTGCAACAAGGGGGTTGATTTTTACATTAGAACCAACGACATAAGGAGTGATGAGATTTCCTTCAAGTTGCTGAACAGAGAAATATAATCCTACAACAGCTAATGGCTGCCACCAATAATCGGCTGTCGCAAATGAGTACATGAAAGGCAGAAGTCCACCAATTGTTGTTCCAATGTACGGAATTATACTTAGAAAAGCCGCCAGGCTTGCCCAGAAAACAGCATAATCTACTCCGATGATCCACAGGCCTATGCTGTTGAGTATTGCCAGAATAACAATAACTGTTAACAGTCCGTAAAGATAGTGCCTTACAACATTCTGTATCTGCATTAAGATTTCTTTTCCTTTTTCTCTGTTTTCTTCTTTGAACTGAATTAACATGAAGTTTTTAATTCCCCCACGGTACAGTAAGAAGAAGAACATAAAAATCAGCACCATAAAAAGGTTAATAAGGAATGTTGTTCCTGAGGTTAAGCCACCTTTAAAAAATTCCAACGGGGTGTCCAGGATTTTGGAGAAGTTGGACTTCAGCCACTTCCAACTTTCAGCCTTAGTAACTCCAAAATTGTTCTCGAGCCAAGTAAATAAAGCTTCTGAACTATGCTGGAGTTTGTCTGTAATGGTGGGCATATTTTGAATTACATCACTAAGCTGGTAAGAAAAGAACATGATGATTCCTGTCAGTGGAATTAACACAGCGAGGAAGGTAAAAATAATTACGGGAACTTTTCTTTTAATGTAGACTTCCAATCTGTTGCAAATTGGTTGAACCATGATGGAGATCAGTGCAGCGAATATCAACGGAACAAGAATAAATTTTCCTATTATCGCAATATACACTACAATCACAGTAATGATCAGAAAGGAAGCGATGCGCTGGAGATTCCCAGAATTTGAACTCATGCCGGTTGTTTTGTTTTAATTGTTTATTTTGTTTTAAGTAGCTGCTATCATCTTCTATACTTATTTTTAGAAGGCCGTGTTATGTTCACTTTTATTCTTCTTCCGTTTACCTCTGTTCCATTCATACGTTCAAGGGCTTTTTTCCCGCCTTCTTTGTCTGCCATTTCAACAAAACCATATCCTTTGCTTTCTCCTGTTTCTTTATCTTTGATAATTGTAACGGAACTTACTTCGCCATACTTCTCAAAGTATTTTTGTAATTGAGATTCGTCCAGGTTGTAATCCAGGTTGCCTACGTACAGTTTCATGATGAAAAGATTTTAAAGGTTATTTTACATTCAAAAATAGAAAACAAAATATGAAAAATAGTTTTATGAAGAAACAAGTTGTTACTTTTTTGGATAGGAAAAATTATTTTAATGTACGTTTGACATAAAAATATATTCTTCTTCCTCCCAAACATAAGATTGCTTTGTTTTGTCCTTTTTTGTCAACCACACAAAAAAGAACGAAAAAAGGTCTCCGCGGAAATATAATTTTTTGAAATCTACGGAAACCTCCTCCACGGATAAAATAAACTCGTCCCGCAAATGATATAATCTATATTTTTTGACATAAGCAACAGCGGGACTCAAACAGTATTTTATCCTCCCTATCCCTCCCTGCTTCCTCGATTTACTACAAAATTATATTACGCGGCCGGGGAAGCGTCATTATACCAGAACCTTAAATTATTTTTTTAAGTTATACTGATAAATCTTTTATCACGTAGATTTCGAGCTCCGAATAAAACTATTTTTCTGTGTAAACATTCGAATAATGTGCTGACATAATGGTGCCCTGCGCTTTGCTAAGTTGCAATTCCGCCGCTTCCACTGACACAAACGTACGACTGTGTTTGCTTCCGTTCCGACTCCCTGCCGGCAGTTTGCAACTTTGGCAGGAGGTTGATCAGCCAACCTGGTGCTATTCTCATGCCGCTAAACCATCGGCTGTTTCTAAAAAACATGAGACTAGCACCATACTTCAGAAAAACCATTTTAATACAGGGATTTTATTTCTTTACTTAAATTTCGGGAGTTAAGAAGATCGAACTTCACGTGAAACCTGATTTTTTCGCCATAACGATTTGTTATATACTGACTTGCTTTTTTGAGATTCTTTGAGGTGAACACGGGGAAATAAATATCCACGGCATTAAGGAAAGAGAATTTTATACCCCCTTCGTAAGCCCATGTTTTATTCGAAATCTCTTTGTCGGGAATGGATCGGCTGTCGCCAAAAGCTCCTGCGTTTGCGTATGCGTGTATAGGCAAAGCGTTGATTATAGGCAATACGGACGCTACATTAAGTGACAAAAGCCAGTCTTTGGTCGAGCCAAGTGGTGAATATACGGTGAAACCTCCTTCTTCCGGGTAATATTGCTGAACATACAGTTGATTGGCGTTTTCATCCAGCGGCCCTTCAAAACGCCCCAGAAATGTATGCTCGTATTTGTAATCCTGCCATCCATTGCCGCCACTCAGATGAAAAGCATAATTCCATGGCAGGTTTTCGTTCTTGTTCAGGAACATACCACCGAAAAGACTTACGGAAAGCCCTTCCTCCATATAATAGGAATATTTATAGTTCGCCTCGAAAGAAGTTTTCGTAAATCTTTCTGACCATTCAACACCTGCCTGCAAACTATAGGGATTGATGTTTTTATCCGAATAATCATGAATGAAAGATGCCTCCAGAAAATGATTGTAGGCAAGAGATTGTTTTTCTTCGCCGTGTATTCTGTCTAAAATATCTACAATATCAGTGGCGTAGGTAGATTTGAGTTTTATTTTATTCCCTCCGGGGGAAGCGTCTTGGTTGTTGCTGAATTTAAAGTTGAGCCCGCCCTGTAGTTGATTGTAACTTTCGTTGTAATAGTTTGAATAGCCAAATCGTTTTCCCGAAACTTTCATTTGAATTTGTTGAAAGAGGTGATTTGGATACATATTGAAGGCAGCATAACCTTTGCCTCCAAAATTATTGGTTCCTATTGAATATAATGGAGAAAGAAAGTAGTCAAATTTGTCCGGAGGGAGCGGAGGATCGTACGAAAGCATTCCAATCATCAGTTTGTCGTAGGAATTCCATGCTAAAGCGGGAAGGTAATTCAATTCTGTGTACTGTGGATTGCTGAATAATCCTGCAAATTGAAGTTTTAAAGGTTCTGTTCTTTTAAAAAGCCCTTTCGTTTTGAGCGTATTGTTTGTGCGGTATAGTTCCAGCATAACACGATCCGGGTCGATTACGATTTTTTCCGGGCTTCCGGAGGGAATATCCAGCCATTTTTTCCCTTCAAAACCTTCATACCATTTGGAAAACTGAGTTTCTCCTTCCTGGATTCCTTTTATGATAAGTGGAGCCGCAATGGTGCCTTTGTTTTTTATCAGCACCTTGTTGTTCCTGTACTTTAAAATCGCATAATCTGATTTTTCATTCGTTTTCAGCATTTTATCAAAAAACCAGTTTAAATCTTTGCCTGCCTGTCTTTGGAAAACCCTTTCTAAGTCCCTGGGCTTTGGATGTTTGTATTTCCATTCGGAAAAAAAATCCTGCATCAGCCTGTCAAATTGATTTTTACCGAGATATTCTGACAAGTGTTGAAAGGCTTTTGCTGTTTTGGCTTTTGTAATAGCAAAGTAATTTGTCCATGTGATATCTTCCATCGATGTGTTGGTAGGTTGGTCTCTGTTTTTTCGTGCAATGAAATAATGCATTTGCTCAAGTTCCTCGCTGTAGTCTAAGTCGGTTATACCAAGAACATCCGCTACGTTGTCGTTGATATTGTAATACTTATGTAATTTATTGTCATTATCGTATTTGTCTTTCAAATATCTAATTTCGCTATATTTTGCAAGTCCTTCAGGAAGAAATGGATAGCTTTTCGGGTTGAAGTTCAGCATCCCGGAATACCAGCTATGACTAAGTCCTTGTATAATTGATTGTTCGAGTTGCCTGTTTGTTTCAGAAAATTTCGTGCAAGTTATTGCAGGATATCCTTCGTTGTTCCCGTCTGAGCCGGGAGCGCCCACCACTGCGGTAAAATTATCGTACATATAATTTCCAAACCACTTAGAATAGTTTTTAAGTGCCTGGCTAATGTATTTATTAGCATTCTGCCATAAATCAGCTTGTTCATTCGTAAAAAAGGTTCGGGTTGTTATTGTTTTTTCGGAATTGGGCAGGGAAATTTCATTTGTAAGCACATGATACCTTTTGTCTGCAAACCAGACGAAATCAGTTACAGAATCGATCTTATAACGGATCGTTTTGAATTCCCTGCTGGATTCGGGAATTTCCATGTCTTCTGCATTAAATCCTAACTTTTGGCTTGTTTTTTTTTCGATTTGATCAATCCGTTCTTTTTCCGACTCTGTTACCAGTTGGCCGGGAGCTGCAACCACATAGTTTTCAGGAAGCGTAATAGACACATCAAATGAGCCATATTCGGAATAAGATTTTCCAAGATCGCGGTAGGGATTTTTGTGCCAGCCTTCATTATTGTATACAGCTGGCTTTGGGAACCACTGGCTAATTTTGTATGACTGATCAACATAGCCTAGCCGGGATGTCACAGCGAGTGGTATTTTCAGCCTAAAAGGAGTTGTTATTGTAAGTGTTTCACCCGGCTCCAGAGGTTCATTGAGTTTCAGCCGGCAAATATCAATATGCTCTTTGTGATAATCCCAGTCTACGTTCTCGTTGTTCACTTTAAAATTCAGTGAGTCAATAAATCCACTCTGAGAATAAACGCTAAAAAGGTAATGCTTCCCCTCACGCCGGAATTGTTCCCGGGCAAGATATGTTTGATTGTTTTTATAAGCATTCGGAGGCAGATGAAAATAAATTTCCGTAAGTTTTCCCGGGGAATTATTTGTGTACTCAATTTTTTCGAAACCCCTCAGAAAATGGGTTTGGTCATCCAGCTCTACCTGAATGGCGTAATCTACCTCTTGTTGAAAATAATCCTGCGCGTTTAGGATGCCGGTAGTTAATAGTAAAATTGCTGAAGCTATCCACGGAATTATTTTCATACTTATTCAGGTAAACGCTTTTTTGTCCTATAAAGGTATAATTATATTTAAATAATGAGAAATCATTCTGGCAAAAAAATACTTACCTGATTAATGATGAGGAACATCTATATCCAGAGCTTTTTCACCGGCTTTCACTTCCACAGAGAGCCTGTTTTGGCTTGGCGGCAGCGGACAGGTTGCATAAGGAGTGAAGGCACATGGCGGATTGTATGCTTTATTGAAGTCAAGATAAGTTTTATTGCCTTCATCGGGCGAGGGCACAGATAAAAATCTTCCTCCGCCGTAAGTTTGTTCAGCATTTGTTTTATCGCCAAAAACTACAAACAGATGATCACGATCGCCCATAGGTGTTAGCGTATACGTTGTGTCGTTTATTTCGAATTGAAGTTTTCCGTAAACCTTTTCCTCGTTTGTACCACCTAATACGTTGGGAACCTCCATGTATTGATCTTCTTCATAAGGGATGAATTCGGCTTCAATCTTCCATTCAGGTTTAACCGGGAATGCAGGAATTGAATCAATCTTCTTCAAAAGTGGGCTTTGTAAATCACGCAGTCTGATACCAAATTTGTCGTTTCTTTTGATGACAAACCACCTGAGTGAGCCGTGCTGAAGAACAGTTGTGTTGTCCTGCTGATCGTGCCTCATTAAGGCAGTATCTATCTTTTCTCCGGCTTTATTGGAAACTATTACATCTTCTTTTGCCCGGAAAGTAATTTCATTGTTTTTAAGCTGGACATAGCCTAAATTTTTTGGTGCTTTGCCAGGAAAAACGATGTTTTTCGTTGAATCACTGCCAATAGTGTTTTTTCCTTCATCTAACCAGAAAAGTCCTGCGAGATTGAGCCAGCCGTCTTCTGCTTTTAGATTTTTAAGACGTTCCTTCTGCCAGTTCTGTATTTTTTCTTTGTAATTTGTTTCTTTTTGTTTTGAATCTGAACAATTGGTTAATAGCAAAAAACTAAAGAATCCTGTTATCATTAATAATTTTAAGTGCATAGAAGGTTAATATTAGGGTTCTTGAAGATTTTACGAATCAAATACTTTTTTGAGGATATCGCCTACCTGCGTATCAATCCATTGTGAAGGGTCACGGCGAATTTCTGTTTCTTCTTTGCCTACTTTATAGAACAGGCCGTCAAGGGCCTCCTCTGTAACATATTCATCCAAATCGGTATTAACCTGATCTCCACCATAGAGGTAAGCAACAGCATTATAATTAGTGGTTAACGTTGTCCAGATTTCATTTGTAGATGTGGACCCAACCAAATCTTTATCCAGCGAATTTTCTATTTTTGGCTGAAAAGCATCAAACAAAGAAGTTTGTGTAGTTGATACAAGATATAACGTAGCAGCAGTTGAGTCAAATTCGCTTATTGTAGTAGAATCCTCAGGATTTGTGCCATTTAAAATATCCCAGCCATCAGAAATCGAGAGGGAAGTAATAGCGTCTGAAAATATTGGTGAAGCCTCTTCAGCTGCATCTTCTGCAGCTCTGTTCATAGATTTTAGGAATTTTTCAACTTCAGAAGAAAACCCATAATCTTCAGCCCATTGTTGAATTACTTTTGCCTCTTCCGGCATAAGTATTTTTATCACTTCATCTTTGTAGTAGCCATTGACTTCTGATGTTACAGCAACAGATGTATCTGCTCCTACTTGCAGAGCAGTTTTTAGACCTTCAACAACTTCTTTCTCGCTAAGTCCGTTCGAATCTTCGCCGAAAATATCTTCAAGCTCTTCACAGGAATAGGATGTAGCAAGCAGGAAAACGATCAAAAAATATTTTAGATATTTCATTTTATTACGGATTGGTTTCTTTCTTTTTACCTGAATTATGGCAAAAAGTTGCGTTGATCAAAAGGAAATTTTGTAAGAACTGAATAAAATTATGAGTTCTTTTTTAAAAGGGGGTTTTATAAAATCCTATTTAAAATTTGACCCTGCTT
This sequence comes from Bacteroidota bacterium, assembly GCA_051747065.1. Taxonomy (GTDB): domain Bacteria; phylum Bacteroidota; class Bacteroidia; order Bacteroidales; family UBA12077; genus JAGXLC01. The sequence goes on from JBNJFT010000069.1 coordinate 8,144, forward strand.
TTTAATCATTTATAGATTTTTCAGGGTTTCGCCTTGCTCAATTTCGCTTATAACTCCTTGTGGTTCAATATATTGCCTGCTTATGAACACGTCTATTTAAAACTTGGCCATTGCTCAGCAGAATGACGCACAGGGTAATCGGCGGAATTTGTAATTCCCCCGCTGCCGAAAAGTTAACCCACTAACTGTCAATTTCTTCATTCTTGACAAATTGAAGTGTAAATAGGTTTAACAAAAATTAAGAAACGTTTTCTCAGGGGCACTAACTAAAGGGCATTCTTTATTTTCTCAGCAGTTTCATTAAATTCTTCTTCGCTAAGTTTTAATTTGGGTTGGTTGAAACTTGCGTCAGATTCTTTATCAAGCGGAATGAGATGAATATGTGCGTGTGGAACTTCCATTCCAAGCACTACTACGCCAACTCGTTTACAGTCAATGGATTTATCTATTGCTTTTGCAATTTTTTTGGAGAACTTCATCATTCCTGCCAGTGTATCATTGTCAAGGTCGAAGAGGTAATCCACTTCCTTTTTTGGAATTACCAGTGTATGTCCTTTTTTTAACGGATTGATGTCCAGAAACGCAAAATAGTTGTCGTCTTCAGCTATTTTATAGCTTGGAATTTCGCCGTTAATGATTTTTGTGAAAATAGAAGCCATAATTGCATTATTTTTTAGAGTGAAATACTGATTATTTTAAATGGAATCGTACCCGAAGGGACTTTTATATCCACCTCATCGCCTTCCTTTTTGCCTAGTAATCCTTTGGCAATTGGCGAACTAACTGAAATTTTGCCTTCTTTTAAGTTGGCTTCACTCTCTGAAACGATCGTATACTCCATTTCCGCATTATTCTTTTGGTTTTTGATTTTAACCTTATTCATAATCTGTACGGTAGTAGTATCTATCTTTGATTCGTCAAGAATTCGTGAATTGGCAATAGTCTCCTTTAATTTGCTGATGCGCATTTCCAGCATTCCTTGTGCATCTTTTGCTGCATCATACTCAGCATTTTCAGAAAGGTCTCCTTTGTCTCTTGCTTCGGCAATTTGTTTTTTGATTTTCGGTCTTTCTTCTGTTTCCAATTGCTTCAGCTCTTCTTTTAGCTTATCCAGCCCTTCTTTTGTAACGTAAGACGTTTGTGTCATTTTCTCACCTCTTTTTATTATACATTATACAATTTTATGTCCTGAATTAAGACAAAAAAAGAAATCCGCTCAAATAGCCTCTGAACGGAAATCATTTTATGTCACAAAAATACATAAAATTTTTATTCAAATCCAATAGTTAAATTTGTAAACGTTTTTCGTGAAGTTTTGTTTTGATGTTATCTTTAAAAATGTTTCTTATTGAGAATTTCCGAATAAAGGATACCTTTTTCTACGTCAAAGTCTTCTTGTATTTCCTCAATTCTGGATTTTTTCTTTGATTTCCTTTTCCGGGTTTCTCTTTTGGCCTTTTGCCGTGAGTATTCCCGGGCTACCCTTTTCTTTTCTTTGCTTATTTTGTGCTCTTCATCCGTTGTCTCTGAATATTCCCCGTTCAACTCCTGTTGGTTCTGAGGTTCATGCTCTTGCTCCTGCTCCTGCTCTTCCTCTTCCTCTTGCTCTTGCTCTTTTTCCTTTTGTCTTTCGTAATCGCTGTATTTTTTTGCTTTAAGTTCTTTCACTTTCTCTGCTACTGTCATATCGGCAGAGTCAACTGTTCCCCTTATTGGTTCAGGTTCTGTGTTGAAATTCTGTGTTGTTCCGGCATCCTGAACTGTATCCTGTTGAGGTACAGCTGTATTATTTTTTTTCTTGTTTTTTGAAACGGAGCTGATAATGGAAATAATAATACTAGCTGCGATAATAAAAAATCCTATGAGGTCTTCCATGTTTTTATATTTAGCGGGTTACGTTATCATCTAAGCCTTTATCAGGCCCATCCAGTTTTCTAAAAATTTTCTGAAACCAAAGTTTCACGCGCATCAAAAACCCCGGCTGCCGGCTATTGGAGTGCTTGCTCCTCCATGTTTCTGATTCAGCAGCCCGTTTCTCCATCCTGGCTTTTGTCTTTTCACCTTGTCTGTCGTAATGAGCTTTAAGCGCTTTTTTTCTTGCCTTTTCGTATTCTCTTTCTTTCTTTTTATCGAGGTTATCCTTAACTTTTTCTGACTTTTCTTCTGCAGGCATGGACTTTTTTGAAGCACAATCCGTAAAAATCAATGGTACTGATACAATAAGGATAAAAAAGATTAGTTTTGTGTAATGATCTTTCTTTAATACATTTTTATTCAATGCAACCATATTTAACAAAATTACGAATTTTTTTTCTACTTCTTTTCCTAATGCTTTCTTTTATTCGTTGTGAAGATGAGCAATTTGTTTTTCCTCACAAATATTTCGATGTAACTTTTAATATCGACACTCAGTTAGATAACTTACAACAGGGGGAATCTATTATTAAAGATGAAAAAAATAATTACGGATATGGCGGATTAATTATCTATCGCGTAGATCAGGGTTATTTTCGGGCCTATGACCTTGCCTGTACTCACAAACCCGAAAAAAAATGCATTTTGGAAAGGGACGAAGATTTTGATACGCTTTTTGAATGCCCTTGCTGTGGCTCTGAATTTATGATAGACAATATCACCGGTGATGTTAACGTGTTTAACGGACCAGCTAAATGGCCTCTTAAAGAATACCGCACTTCTTATAATCCCCCGAATCAATTGAGAGTATATAATAATTAGGTGCTTTCAGGTTAATTAGGCAATTTTACTAATTCGGAGAATACGATTCACCAATAATGCGAACTTCCGTGCGGCGGTTTTTTTGTCTTCCTTCTTTTGTATTGTTTCCTGCAACCGGTTGATCTTCTCCGTAACCTTTAGCTTTAATACGTCTTGCATCGATGTTTTTACTGATTAAATATTTCTTAACCCGGTCAGCTCTTCGTTGCGAAAGTTTTTGATTGTCCTCCTTTGTCCCGGTATTATCCGTATGTCCGGCTATTTCTATTTCGATGTTTTTTCTGCGCTTCATATAATCAACCAGCTCATTTAACTCTGCAAAAGATTTATCTCTAAGGTTGGCTTTCCCCACATCAAAATAAACATTGTCCAGGGTATACACCTTAGGAGGTTCATACTTGATCGTAAACCGGGTAGTGCCATAAGACTGCCCTTCTTTAGCTTCGGGCATTTCGAACGTTTGGTATTTTTGCTGCTCTCCTACACCCGCAATTTTTGCTATATAAGTTCTCCCTCCCGGTAACTTAATATCAAACTTACCACTTTCATTTGTAACGCCACTAAATTCCTTCTTCGATTCATTATCCACAAAAATTATTTTTTCGCCTTGCCTTGGGTTATTCTGATGGTCTGTTACGATAACCTCCATTGCCATTTTCCGGGGTGTTTCCTGATTGTTATCTTCGGTTTGGGAAAATACTTTATAGGGCATGCTGAATAATAAGAGAAATGCTATCAATCCTGTATAAATCTGTATGTATCGGTTCATGGTTTTAAAAATTTAAATAAATCCAATTAATCGTGATACGATTATAATACTAATAATGATACAA
>JBNJFT010000070.1:0-3399 GCA_051747065.1 Bacteroidota bacterium
CTTGCTTACGTCCGGTTGTTTTAGCTCAACTTCAGAAGATTGTTTCAGGTAAGCAACAAGGTCTCTGGCAGCGCCAATATGTGAAGCGCCGTCTATTCTGTTGGGTGTCAGGTCAATTTCCAGAACGGTGTCCGTTTCTACCCCAAAATAATCTTTGACAGGCTTTCCAACAGTGGCGTCATCGTCTAAGACAATAATTCCTTCGTGTGAATCTCCCAGACCAACTTCATCTTCGGAACATATCATTCCTTCGGAAATCTCTCCCCGAAGCTTTGTTTTCTTTAATTCAAGTTCACCATCTTTGGTATGAAGTGTTGTGCCCACTTTTGCCACTACAACTTTTTGCCCTTCTGCAACATTTGGCGCCCCGCAAACAATGGGTAATTCCCTGTCTTCTCCAACATCTACACGAGTGACACTTAGTTTATCCGCATTGGGATGTTTGCTGCAGGCTTTAACTTCACCAACCACCAATCCTTTTAACCCACCTTTTACAGATTCATAGTTTTCTATTCCTTCTACTTCTAAACCCGTGTTTGTTAGAATTTTAGCTATTTCTTCGGGAGATAAATCTGTGTCAATATAATTTTTCAGCCACTTGTATGATATCTTCATTGCATTTGTTTTTTTGAGAGGTCAGATAATGAATTTCTCTTGAGTGAACAAAAATATAAAATATTTATCTAACCCAAATAATTCAGGATAGTTAACATGAGTTTCTATAAAAATTTATTACTGTTTTCTTTAATCGAACATTCTTTCAGGAAGGAATAAAGTAGTCATTAGTATTGATAATTGTCGTTATTTCAATATCTTTGTGTAATTTAAGTAAACTATTAAAAAACAGGAAAACGTGGAAGAAAAGCGACCTTTAATTTTAGTTACAAATGATGACGGTGTAGAAGCAAAAGGGATTAAAGCCCTGGTAGAAATGGTCAAACCTTTTGGAGATATTGTTGTGGTAGCACCGTTTGATCATCATTCGGGAATGTCTCATGCAATTACTGTAACTGTGCCCGTAAGATATAAGAAGCTGGATGAATACGAAAATGTTAAAGTCTACGGATGCACCGGAACTCCGGTTGATTCTGTTAAATTAGGGCTCAGCGAAATATTACCCAGAGAACCTGACTTGCTGGTTTCAGGCATTAACCATGGATCAAATGCTTCGGTGAGTGTCATATATTCAGGTACTATGGCCGCTGTAATAGAAGGGTGTATTGATGGAGTACAGGCGATTGGTTTTTCTTTGCTTGATTTTGACCCGGATGCCGATTTTACTGCAGCAATTGAATATGGCAGAAAGATTGTAACACATACGTTAAATAATAAATTACCTGAATGGACTTGCCTGAATGTGAATATCCCGGCATTGCCCCCGGAAGAAATAAAAGGAATTGAAGTTTGCAGACAGGCCAAAGGCGTTTGGCGTGAGGAATTTGACAAACGGAAAGATCCGCGTAAAGGCGAATATTTCTGGCTGACAGGGTATTATGAAGGCCATGAAAATGGAGCAGAAGATACCGATGATTTTGCACTGCGGCATGGCAAAATATCTGTAGTTCCGATTCATATTGACCTGACAAATTATGAGGCTTTGGAAGAATTAAAGAAGGTCAGATATGAGTAAAAAAAAGTGGAATTCCCTTAAACTGGGTCTTTTGCTGGGTGTTGTATTTCCTTTGCTTGTAATGGTAGGATTCTATTTTTGGAAATTCGAAACTATGGATTTTCAATATTTTTGGGATAAACTGTTTGAGTTGAATGTTTTTACTAAATTCCTCAGTATTTGTGTTTATCCTAATTTATTACTGTTTTTTGTGTTTATTTGGAAAAATCGTTTGCTCTCCGCCCGGGGAGTTCTTATGGCAACTATTATTCTTGCCTTTATTGTTTTGATTTTTAAATTTTCGTAATAATTTCACTTGAATCATGAAATACTACTTGATAGCAGGAGAAGCTTCCGGGGATTTGCACGGTTCAAACTTATTGAAAGGATTGAATGCTGTAGACCCGAATCCTGATTTTCGATTTTGGGGTGGTGATTTGATGCAACAGCAAGGAGGTACGTTGGTAAGACATTATAAAGACCACAGCATAATGGGGTTCTTAGAAGTTTTGATCAATTTATCAAAAATCAGGAAAAATTTAGCCTACTGTAAAAGTGATATTTTAAGCTATAATCCTGATGTCTTAATCCTCATAGATTATCCCGGGTTTAATCTTCGGATTGCCGAATTTGCCAAGAAACATAACATAAAGGTTTTCTATTATATCTCCCCGAAAATATGGGCATGGAAGGAATCACGCATTAAGAAAATTAAAGCGTTTGTTGATCGGATGTTCATCATTTTTCCTTTTGAAAAAGAATTTTATGCCAAACATAATTTTCAGGCAGAGTTTTATGGCAATCCACTAATTGATGCTATTGAAGAACGAAAAGCGCATAAGTTTAGTTTTGACTGGTTTATACGTGAGAATAATTTGCAAAACAAACCGATAATTGCAATTCTACCGGGTAGCAGAAAACAGGAGATTGACCGGAATCTTTCAGTTATGTTGGAGGTTATGCCGTATTTTGATAAGTATCAGTTTGTGATTGCAGGTGCCCCTTCCATAGATCCGGATTATTACAAAAATTATTTGATCAATAAACAGATTTCCTATGTCCACAATAAAACTTACGAATTATTGAATCATTCGTATGCTGCACTCGTGACATCGGGTACTGCAACACTTGAAGCTGCTTTGTTTGATGTTCCGCAGGTTGTATGCTACAAGGCAAATCCGGTTTCTTATTACATAGCAAAATGGTTTGTGTCAATTGATTATATTTCACTTGTAAATTTAAATATGAATGAAGAAGTGGTTAAGGAGTTGATTCAGAATGAAATGAGTGTGCAAAGTATTAAGGATGAATTAAGCCGCATTACGGATGATAAACAATACAGGGAAAAAATGTTGCACAAATATAGTGAATTAAAAGAATTGCTTGACAATAAAGGAGCCTCTGAAAGAGTGGCTAAAGCTATTTTTGAATACCTGAATGATTGAAAAACTTTGAGAAGGCCTACGTGTCTCGTGTTAAAAAGTTTACAGATTAGTTGATATATTATAAATCCTTATTAACATTTACAAGGCATATATTTCCCTTTACTCCGTTTTTTTATCTTTTTGCCGTTTTTCTTGATCCCAGTATGTTTGTTTTTGATGATATTGCAATGTAATTCAACAGGCTGCTTGTTTCTGAATGTGCCTCCATACTTCAGAATACTCCGGTTATATGCCTTTTTTATTTCGAATTGAAAACCTGGCCGGATGAATTTAATTCAATTTCTACTTCCTTGGGATTTCCGGTGTAATAAACGTCGCCCGAATTTAATGAAATAATTTTAAGTT
>JBNJFT010000070.1:3499-11692 GCA_051747065.1 Bacteroidota bacterium
AATTGAAAACCTGGCCGGATGAATTTAATTCAATTTCTACTTCCTTGGGATTTCCGGTGTAATAAACGTCGCCCGAATTTAATGAAATAATTTTAAGTTTTTCCTGGGAGTTGACATGAATATCTCCAATAGAAATTTGCTCAATTTTCACTTTCCGTGCTTGTAAATTTTCAGCATTGATGAAACTGGAGCCGCGAAGACGGATACTAAAGGTTTTAGATTTCCCTTGAAAATTATATTCACCTGCCGAGTTTTCTTGTGAAATCACTCCAAAGAAACTGGTTTCTACTTTTAAATCTGTATCAGCAAGTTCACAGATATAATACAGTTTGAAGATATCTGTTTTTATTGTGTCGTTTGAGTATAAATTGACAGGACCATAAATCCAGAACTGATTAATTGAGTCCTGATGTATTTCTAATTTTGCCTTGGAGTAACCTGAGTTTAACTGGTTCGTTTTTTTTGATTCAATATTTAACTTTTTTTCTTTTACGGAAATAGTCAAACTCTCATGTTGTTCTTCGGTTCCCCTGAAAACAACCTTTGGATTTTCGCTTTGTATTAATTCAACATTAAATAAGCCATCAACATGAATTTGTTCAAAATATTCCAAATTATCATACGTTTTTACAATTTCTTCCCCAGAAAAAATATCCCATTCTGAACATCCTGCAAGACTGAATAAAAAGAATATATAGAGTAAATATTTCATATTTTTTTCATTATTTTTTTACCAGATATAACCTATCCCGAATTGTGTAAACTCAGCATTTCCTAATTTCGCTTTTAATGATAAGTTGAAGAGCAGCCCGTTGTTTAAATAATATCTTAAACCTACTTTGTTATAGAACATTAAAGTGTCTTCGAAAATTTTATTTTGCATATAGTGTCCGACTTGAACTAAAAAAGAGAAATCTCCAACGATAAAATCATGGGAAATATGAAAACCGGTTCTATAATAAGTTGAAGGAGCTTCTTCTTTTATGGGGCGAATTATATCGTTTGTGTTGGTGCTTTTTCTTATCATATTATTGAAAAAAATATCTATCCCGAAACCATATTTTGCCCATTGTCGGTATTTTCTTTCATAATTAACATTTATGGTAGAAACATAATCTACTCTGTTTGAATATAGTGCGTAGTCCCTAAAACCATGCGACCATATAGCGGAAACTAGATTTTTGTCTTCTACCGGAGGTATTTCATTTTTTTCATTTTTTTTATTTTCAGGTGGATTAAACATTGTGCGTAATCCCAGGTTCCCTGAAACTATGTTCAACCCTTTATTTGGTGAGTTTAGCTTTCCGTTGGAAAAATGTGTAAAGGCACAACCTGCAATTAATTTATTTCTATTGTTTATGGCTATTGCAGAATTTAACTTAAGATTAAAATGAATATTAAGGTGGCTTCCTATTGCTATATTATTGTAATTATGCTTGATGTCAAATGGTTTTGTTATATATGAGATTCCGTATGATAATCTGTAATTAAGAGAAAATTTATCTTTAATTCTAAAAATCGGGGCATCAAAAAATGAATATAGAGAATAAGATTTTCCGAAAACTTTGTTGTTCCCCATAGAACCATGGTAAAAACCGTATCCCAGACGTGGATTATTGTAGACACGCTGCCAGAGTTTCTCTCCTGTGGTTTGATTAATCAAGTCGATATTGAAAGAAGAGGTATTTTCTTCTATTATATAGTCTATAGAAGTGTTATGAGGCATTATGTAGCCTGGATTGTAATTAAATTCAAGTCCATTAAAAAAAGAATCTTTTTGCCCCAAACTCTTATTTGATAGAAATAACAATCCTGCAATAAAAATAATATACGCTAAATGCCGGCTCATTGAGTTTTATTATTTAGCTTGCAAATATAAAAACTGAATTTTTTTAAAATGCAATATTTCTATTTTTCATGTAAAATAATTAATTTATTTTTGATGTAATAAAATTAATTGCTCATGCTAACTTTGTTAAAGAAAGAAATTAACGAGTTTTTCAGTACAATAACAGGATACATCGTTGTTATTGTTTTTTTAGTTGCCACTAGTTTATTTTTGTGGATTTTCCCCACAAATCAAAATATTCTTGACAGTGGTTATGCTACCCTTAATTCTTTGTTTACATTAGCTCCATGGATTTTTTTATTTTTAGTGCCAGCTGTAACTATGCGCATGATCGCTGAAGAGAAGAAATCGGGAACAATGGAGTTGCTTCTTACCCGTCCTATTTCTGACTTACAGATTGTTACAGCGAAATTTCTTGCTTCTTTAATTCTTGTACTTATAGCATTATTACCTACATTGGTGTATTTTGCTACTGTTTATTACCTTGGAAATCCACCCGGCAATGTTGATGTCGGAGGAACAGTGGGCTCATATATCGGATTGTTTTTTCTCGCCTCAATTTACGCAGCCATAGGTATTTTTTCCTCTTCTCTTACAAATAATCAGATTATTGCCTTTATCATTGCTGTAATTATTTCGTTCTTTTTTTATATGGGATTTGAATTTATAAGCAGTATGTGGATGTTTAGTTCAATTGATGCAATTATTGTGGATTTAGGCATTAATGCACATTATAAATCCATGAGCCGCGGGGTTATTGATACCCGGGATGTTATTTACTTTTTAAGTGTTATTGTAGTTTTTATCTATTTAACAAAAACGGTTATTCAAAATCGAAAATAGCTACTAGCTTATGTTAGAAAAACGAAAAAGTTTGTTTCAGTTTCTATTGCTTCTAATTGTAGTCATTACTATTAATATGATTTCTTCTCAGGTATTTTATCGAATTGATCTAACTTCAGATAACCGCTATACATTAAAAGATAAAACCGTTGAGATTCTGGAAGAATTGGATGATGTTGTATATTTTAAAATCTATCTTGAAGGAGATCTCCCGGTTGGACTACAAAGAATGCAAAGACGTATCAAAGAAACTTTAGATGAATTTCGTGTTCATGCCGGCGAAAACATTCAATATACGTTTATAAACCCTTCTGAAGCTGAAGATTCAGAAAAAAGGCAAAAATTTTACAAAGAATTGCGCGATAAAGGATTGAGGGCTACAAATGTCAAACGGCGTGATAAAGAAGGGGAGTATTCTCAAAAAATCATCTTTCCGGGAGCTATTGTTAACCATGGAGAAGAACATACTGCTGTGAATCTGTTGAAAGACAAATCCGAAGCTTCTCATGAAGTCAACCTTAATCATTCTATTCAATCTCTTGAATATGAGCTGATTGATGCTGCATATAAACTTACTCTTGATGAAAAACCTCCGATTGCTTTTGTTGAAGGGCACGGCGAGTTGGATGAATTTGAGGTGGGAGATATTACCAGATCACTTTCTGACTATTACAGTGTTGATAGGATTAAACTTAAAGAACAACCTAAAGATTTGAATAAATACAATGCCCTCATTATTGCTAAACCGAAGAGAGTGTTTTCAAAATTTGATAAATTTGCTCTGGATCAATATGTTATGCATGGCGGGAATATATTTTGGTTGATTGATAGAGTGGATATAAGTTTAGATAGCTTGACCAGATCAAGTGAAACGTATGCTAAACTTAACAATTTAAATTTAAATGACCAGCTCTTTAAATATGGAGTCAGGATTAATCCCAATTTGATAAAAGATCTGCAATGTGCAGTTATTCCAATAAATACATCTTATCAGAATAATAACCCTGAGTTTTCACCAACGCCATGGGTATATTTTCCTCTTCTTCCGAGTCGCAATGATCATTCAATCAGTAGAAATTTGAATTTAATTCGTTCCGAGTTTATTAGTTCAATTGATACTCTACCGGCTTATCCGGGAGTTCATAAAACTATTTTATTAGGTACATCGGAACAAACAAAAGTTGTAGAAGCTCCGGCTCTTGTTAGTTTACGTGAAGTAGACAAAAAACAGGAACCTCGCACTTTTAGAGCAGGACGGCAAGTTACGGGAGTTCTTTTGGAAGGCCAATTTCAATCGGTTTTTAGAAACCGGTTCACAGATGAACTGCAATCAAAATTCGGGAAGAAATACAAGGAAAAAAGTCCGGGATCAAAGATGATTGTTGTTTCAGATGGAGATATTATTAAAAATGATGTAAGCCATAAGGCTAATGGAAAATATATTTCTCCTTTAGGATACGACAAGTATACACGACAAACGTATGGAAATAAAGGGTTTGTGATGAATAGCATGCATTATCTTGCTGATAAAGAAGGGTTAATAAACATTCGGGGAAAGGACATAGAGCTTAGATTACTTGATAAGTCTAAAGTACAACAAGAAAGAATCAAATGGCAAGTAATTAATGGCCTGTTGCCTGTCTTGATCATTGTTATTTTTGGTTTGGCCAGAAATTTTATGCGAAAGCGTAAATTTACTACATAGAGGATATAAGAAGGAATGCCATTCGAAATAATGTTTTGAGAAGAAGAATTATGAAAAAAAACGTATTATATATCATACTTGTACTTGTTTTAATAGCAATTGCAGTTGTATTTTATTTTCATGATGAAAAAAGCACATTGTTATCTGGTTCCGATGAATTCACCCTTGATGAACCCGAAAAAGTAGATTCATTACTTCTTAAGCAGGATTCAGTCCGGTTCACTCTTGTCAAAAAAAATGAAAATTGGACATTGAATGGAATCGTTCCTGTCAGAAAGAAGGCTGTTAATCATTTATTTGATGTATTAACAGAATTGAAAATTGAGGCACCTGTAACTAAAGAGAACCAGGAGGAAGTTATTGATTTGGTTAAACAGAATCCCATTCATGTTAAAATCTACAGCAAAGGAAAAAAGATAAAGGATTATTTGGTGGAAGACAGTGAATACAAGAAGGGAGTTACTTATATGATGATGAACGATAAGTCCACTCCCTTTCTGATGTCTATTCCCGGTTTTGATGGTGATATAGCAGATCTGTATTATGTCGATCCCTCTTTTTGGCGGGATCGCACTATTTTTAATTATTCCGCTGTAGATATTAGAAGTGTGATTGTTCAATATTCTGCAAGTTCAAAAAACTCTTTTGAATTGAAGTACAAGGAGGATGGATTTAGTTTAAAGGATCTTAATGAAGATAAGGAATTGGAAGCTGTCAGCAATAATAAAGCTTCTCGTTATTATAGTTATTTCTCAGATATTCGGTATGAGCGAATTTTTAAACGTCAGAGGCTATTGGATTCCATTAAGCAGGGACAACCTTTTTGCGAAATTACTGTCAGGGATAAATCGGATAATACATTAACTTTGAAGACATACAGGAAACCCTCGAGTGGAGAAAGCGATGCTTTTGGTCAACAAGGCAAATATGATTTGAATCACTTGTATGGTATTTATAGTGAATTTGATGAAATCTTGTTAATAAAATATACTGAAATTGACCCTCTATTTAAAGAAATTGATTATTTTCGAGTTGATTAAAATTTTATTGAAAGCTCATTGAATATTTCTATTTAATGCTTGATATTAAGAATTTTATATAGAATTTAAGTTAAATAAATAAAAAATACGGAAAGATGAAATTTGTAATTTCAAGTACCGAACTATTGAGTCATCTTCAACTCATTGGAAGAGTGATAAGTCAGAAGAATACACTACCTATTCTGGATAATTTTCTATTTGAATTAAGCGGAAATGATCTAAGAATTACTGCATCAGATCTGGAAACTACCCTGGTAAGTTATATCAGCCTTGAAAACGTGACAGATGAAGGTAAAGTAGCAGTCCCTGCAAGAATACTCACTGATATTTTAAGAGAATTTCCTGAACAGCCCCTGACTTTTGATGTTGACCCTGAAAGCCTGGGAATTGTTTTAAATTCAGAAAATGGTAAATACAATATTAATGGGCAAAGTGCCGAAGATTTTCCACAAATTCCTGATATTAAGAGTGAACAAGAAAGCCAGTATCAGATTTCTTCAGGTGCTCTGTTGAATGGCATAAGCAAAACAATTTTTGCTACAGCCGATGATGAGCTGAGACCTGTTATGAACGGAATATATGTGGAGCTTGCTCCCGAAAATACGACTTTTGTAGCAACTGATGCCCATAAATTGGTCCGGTACAGAAGAGAAGATGTGAAACCTGAACAGGAATCTTCTTTCATTTTCCCGAAAAAGCCGGCCTCATTATTGAAAAATATCCTGTCAAAAGAAGATAGTCAGGTAAATGTCAAATTTGATGATAAAAACGTAGAGTTTACCTTGCCGAAGTATAAGATGATTTCAAGATTAACAGAGGGAAATTATCCAAGTTATAACTCGGTTATTCCATCAGATAATCCATTTAAATTAACAATTGACCGAATAAGTTTTTACAATACGATTAAACGGGTTTCTGTTTTTTCCAATCAGGCCAGTAATTTGATAAAATTATCATTGCGGGGCAATCAACTAACAGTATCTGCCCAGGATATTGACTTCTCAATATCCGGCCATGAGACTCTAAATTGCCAGTATGAAGGGGATGATATGGATATTGGTTTTAAATCTTCATTCCTGTTGGAAATTTTGTCTAATTTAAATTCCAGTGAAGTGTTGATGATGTTATCAGATCCTTCCAGGGCCGGGTTGTTTTATCCTGCAGAAAAGGAGAACGATGAAGAGGATGTATTGATGTTGCTTATGCCAATGATGGTTGATTCCGAAACTGAAAGCGAAGAAGCACAAGAATAGAATAGAGAAGGAGAGTAGTTCAACAGGAAAATCGTTTTCTTTGAAATTTATGAGTGAAAAACTCCCGAAAGTTATATTATGGATTTGAATTTGAAAAAGCCGTTGGTGTTTTTTGATCTTGAAACTACCGGCACGGATATTGTCAATGATCGTATTGTTGAAATTTCAATGCTTAAGATCTTTCCCAACGGAGATCAGGAAGGTAAAACGATGAAAATTAATCCGGGAGGGCCCATTGATCCAAAATCAACGGAGATTCATGGCATTACCGATGAGGATGTAAAAGATTCACCAACTTTTGCAGAGGTTGGCAAAGACATTGAAAAGTTTATTGAAGGATGCGATTTGGCCGGATTTAATTCAAATCGCTTTGATCTTCCTTTGCTTGTTGAAGAATTTTTGAGAGCCGGAATCGATTACGACCCGAAGAAGCAGCGTTTTGTTGACGTGCAGGTTATATTCCACAAAATGGAACGGCGAACGTTAGCCGCAGCATATCGTTTTTATTGCAACAAGGAACTCACAAATGCCCATAGTGCTGAAGCTGACACCATAGCCACCTATGAAATCTTAAAGGGCCAATTGGACCGTTACGAGGATCTGGAAAACGATGTTCAGAAACTTTCCGAATTTTCATCGCATAATAAAAATGTCGATTTTGCCGGGAGAATTGTTTATGATGAAGAAGGAAATGAAGTGTTTAATTTTGGAAAATATAAAGGAAAACCTGTTGAAGAGGTGTTGCAAAAAGATCCGGGTTATTATGGCTGGATAATCAACAATGATTTTCCGCTCTATACCAAAAAAATACTTACTTCTATCAAATTGAGAGCTTTTAAACAATAAGATGATCGATGAAGATTATTTGTATCGGACGAAATTATGCTGAACATGCAAAGGAATTTGGCAACAAAGTTCCGGATCAGCCCATTTTCTTCTACAAACCGGATACTTCAATAATAACACGGAACCGACCCTTTTTTTACCCGGATTTTTCAAACGATATTCAATACGAGACTGAAGTTGTTCTTAAAATTTCCAGGTTGGGAAAGCATATCGAAGAGAGATTTGCTCATCGCTATTATAATGAACTAACCATTGGGATCGATTTAACTGCCCGCGATCTCCAGAAAGAATGCAAAAAGAATGGACGTCCATGGGAAATTGCAAAAGGTTTCGATGGATCAGCTCCTTTAGGAAAATTTGTGAATAAAGACAATTTCACGGATCTATATAACCTGGATTTTAACCTCACAAAAAATGATGAGGTAGTGCAAAATGGAAATACAAAGGATTTAATCTTTAATTTCGAACAGTTGATTGCTTATATATCTCAGTTTATTACCTTAAAAATTGGCGATCTTATATTTACCGGAACACCTGCAGGTGTTGGACCAGTAAATATCAACGACAGGTTGATTGGTACTTTAGAAAATAAGAAGTTGATTGACTTCCACATTAAATAAATGTTTCAGTTGATTCAGTCAACTCTTTTTACTTTAA
>JBNJFT010000071.1:0-1504 GCA_051747065.1 Bacteroidota bacterium
TGGCGTGGAAAAAATGGGGTGAAGGTGAAAAACCAGAGGATAGAGGTATAAAGGGAGATCATTTGGTTGGAGAATATTATGTGAAATTTGATCAGGAGTATAAAAAACAGGTTGAGGAGCTTGTTGCACAAGGAAAGAGTAAAGAAAAAGCCTCAAAGGAGGCTCCTTTGATTCAAGAAGCACAGCAAATGTTGAACAAGTGGGAGAGGGGTGACGAGGAAACTGTCCGGCTATGGAAAATGATGAATTCATGGGTGCTGAAAGGATTTGATGAAACTTACCGGGCTTTAGGAGTTGATTTTGACAAAACTTATTTTGAATCAGAAGTTTATAAATCAGGAAAAGAAAAAGTATTGGAAGGCCTGAACAACGGCATTTTCTTTCAGAAAGAAGATGGTTCTGTATGGGCTGATTTTACCGACGAAGAGCTTGATCACAAGTTGTTATTGCGGGCTGACGGAACTTCAGTATATATCACACAAGATATTGGTACTGCAATTAAAAGGTACGAGGATTATCAGTTTGATAAACAGGTGTATGTCGTTGGTAATGAGCAGAATTATCATTTTCAGATACTTAGTCTTCTATTGAAAAAACTTGGGAAAGATTGGGCTGAAAACTTATATCATCTTTCCTATGGTATGGTTGAATTGCCCGAGGGAAAGATGAAATCACGTGAAGGAACGGTAGTTGATGCGGATGACCTTATTGACGAAATGATTCGCACAGCTCGCGATACTTCTGAAGATGTCGGTAAGATTGCTGATTTTCCTGAACATGAGAAAGAAAAGATATACCGGACGATTGGCCTTGGCGGACTGAAATATTTTATCCTGAAAGTTGACCCAAAGAAAAATATGACTTTTGACCCGAAGGAATCTATTGATTTGAATGGAAATACCGGTCCTTTCATTCAATATAGCTACGCACGGATTAATTCATTGCTGGAAAAAGCAAAAGATAATGGCATTGAAATTCCTGCAAAGGTAAACGAACAAACTTCCGTTAATGAAAAGGAAATTCAATTAATTAAGCACATTCACAAGTTCCCTTCGGTTATTTCAGAAGCTGCTGAAGAAATGAATCCGGGAGCAATAGCCAACTATGTGTTTGATCTGGCTAAAGAATTTAATCAGTTTTATCACGAAAATCCTGTGATTAAGGCAGATAGTAAAGAGAAAATTGACCTGCGAATAAGGCTTTCAATACAAACTTCAAAGATTATTCGTGAGTCGATGTGGCTGCTGGGTATCGAATTGCCAAGAAGAATGTAATGCTTTAAATAAATTTTCTTTTTTCGTATTATTCGAATTGTATAGGTGTATCCAGAAGCAGACAATGTCTTGAATCAGGCACTTTCAGAAGCAGAAAACATAACGTGGAAAAAGTAGCGATTTAATCATCCGCATTTTTTTTCTTGAAATCTTCCGTGAAATACCTTCTCTCTGAAGTTTTTGAATGTTTGCTTTCATAGTAATTGACTTTTGTGGTCAACACTATGTCA
>JBNJFT010000071.1:1604-9298 GCA_051747065.1 Bacteroidota bacterium
GAAGGTTCCGGGTGTGTTTCAATGAAAATTCCATCTGCGCCGGAAGCAATTCCGGCTCTACCAAGTGTTTCGATCATTTCAGGCTGGCCACCCGTTACCCCACTACTTTGATTTGGCTGCTGCAGACTATGGGTGATATCTAAAATTACCGGCAAATCAAATTTATGTATTGTAGGAAAACTTCGCATGTCAACAATCAGATCCTGATAACCAAATGTAGTTCCTCTTTCTGTAATCCATACTTTGTCATTTCCTGAATCAATGACTTTCTGCGCAGCAAACTTCATGGCTGAAGGTGAAAGAAACTGGCCTTTTTTTATATTAACTACTTTGTTGGTTTTAGCTGCAGCTACTAATAGTTCCGTCTGACGGCATAAAAAGGCAGGGATTTGCAATACATCTACATATTTTCCGGCTTCTGTAGCTTCGTGAGGCGAATGCACATCTGTTACCACCGGAATCTGATACTTGTTCTTTATCTGTTTTAGGATATTCATTCCTTTTTCATCTCCTATGCCTGTGAAGGAATCAATTTTAGAGCGGTTTGCTTTTTTATATGATGCTTTGAAAATAAATGGAATTTTCAGTTTGTCAGTAATGTCTTTAATTTGTTCTGCAATTTGAAATGGCAGTTCTTCATTTTCAATAACACACGGGCCGGCTAACAGGAAAAAATTGCCGGAGTCGCTGTGTCTGAGATTTTCAATCTGATACATAGATTATATATTTTAATAATTATATTTGTTTTTCCACCATAATTTCAGGCGTTGCTTTATTTCTTTTTCTTTGCTGTTATCCTGTGGATTATAGATGATTTTATTCTTAATTTGTTCAGGCAAAAACTCTTCTTCAATAAAATTGCCTGCATAATTGTGAGCATATTTATAGTCTTTACCATATCCAAGCTGTTTCATTAGCTTCGTCGGAGCATTCCGGATTTGTAAAGGTACCGGCAGATCCCCCGTTTCTTTTACCAGTTGTTGCGCTTCATTTATAGCCTTGTACGCTGAATTACTTTTTGGTGAAGTGGCCAGATAAATGGTTGCTTCCGAAAGAATAATTCTGGATTCCGGCCAACCAATCCGTTCGATGGCATCAAAACAATTATTGGCAATGAGCAATGCATTTGGATTTGCCAGTCCAATATCTTCAGCAGCAAGAATAGTCAATCGCCGGGCTATAAATTTAGGATCCTCTCCACCTTCAACCATTCGGGCAAGCCAATATAACGCGCCGTTTGGATCGCTGCCACGAACTGATTTTATAAATGCAGATATGATATCATAATGCTGATCGGCATTTTTATCATAGAAAGCAATATTTTGCTGTAAAATGCTGGTTACCTTTTCGTTGGTGACGATAATTTCTACTGAAGGATCACGTTCAGGATTTTCTGTATTGATTACCAACTCTAAAATATTGTAAAGTTTTCTTGCATCGCCGCCTGAAAAACGAAACAATTCATCTTTTTCATGGATTTGAATATTGAGTTTTTTTAAGTGAAAATCCTTTTCAAGCGCTTTGTTTAGTAATTTTTCAAGTTCATTTGCCTCCAGGCTTTTAAGTACATACACCTGGCAGCGGGAAAGAAGAGGAGAAATAACCTCAAACGAAGGATTTTCGGTAGTTGCACCAATGAGCGTTATTGTTCCCTGTTCTACTGCACCAAGAAGAGAATCTTGCTGTGATTTGCTAAAACGGTGTATTTCATCAATGAATAAAATTGGATTCGGGGCATCAAAAAATTGCTGTTTCTTTGCTTTCTCTATGGTTTGTCTTACTTCTTTAACACCTGAATGAACTGCACTTAAAGAAAAGAATACTCTGTCATGCCGTTTGGCGGCAATTTTTGCCAGGGTGGTTTTGCCGGTGCCGGGTGGTCCCCATAAAATAAAAGAAGGCAGGTTCCCGGATTCAATTGAATTTCGAAGTATGGAGCCCGTTCCCACCAAATGCTCCTGGCCCACAAACTCGTCTAAAGTTTTTGGGCGCATACGGTCAGCAAGGGGTTGGTTTTGGGCCATGGCTATTGATTTCTTATCTTAATTTTTCTTATCTTCGTTTTTATATACTTCATAATATTTCTGAAAAGTTGTAAACAAAACTTCAGCAATTACGTAATATAAGGAACAATTTTTGTCAAAGATAATACAAAAACATACGCTATGAAAAATCTAACCTTTTTAAGACCAGTTCTATTATTTACTGTTCTGTCATTATTTATAAAACCTTCATATGGTCAATTGGACGATGTTGGGAAAATAATGGCTTTTCAGGAAGATGCTCAGACTCTTATGAAAGAGTATATCGGCCCTTATACCAATGCTTTAGGTACCGATCTTAGCAGCGGCTGGTATAATACCGCCAAGCCACACGGTGTTTTAGGATTTGATGTTACTTTTACGTTAAATACGACTTTCGTGCCAAACACGGATCAATCTTTTTTACCTGCTGACCTTAATCTTCAAACTGTAGAGCCAGCAGATCCGGAGGCAAGTACTCCTACAGCTATGGGAGATAATAGCTCCGGAGCAACCATGGAATATAACATAGATGATCCAACCAGTGATGGACAAATTAACCTTGCTTCTTTTGATCTTCCAAAAGGAACGGGAATCAGTTTTGCTCCGGCACCAATGCTTCAATTCGCAATTGGTCTACCGAAAGGAACTGAATTAATTGGCAGATATACTCCAACCCTGAAATTGGGGAGCCAGGCAGAAATTGGTTTATGGGGTGTCGGTGTAAAACATTCAATCAAACAGTGGATTCCCGCTTTGAATAAGATTCCCATTCTACAGCTATCTGTAATGGGAGGATATACTGAATTAAGCTCTGAAACAGGTTTATCCTTCATGCCGGCAGATTATGGTTCCTCCGTTGATTATATTGACCCACAGATACCAGCAGACTATTTCGATAATCAACAGATGGCAATGGATGTAAGTAGTTTCACAAGCAACCTTTTGGTATCTGCTAATTTACCTGTAGTTTGTTTTTATGGTGGCTTAGGATTTAATACCACAACAACCAATTTGGATTTAAATGGAAATTATCCTGTCCCGGACTATAATAAAGATGAGCAAAGAACAGAAATAACAGAAGAGACTTCAGTTACAGATCCCATAAGTATGGAAATCAAGCATAAAGATGGGAGCACAACGAAACCAAGATATAATGCCGGTATTCGATTCAAATTTGCCGTAATTACCCTGCATTTTGACTACACTTATGCTGATTATTCAGTATTCACAACTGGCTTAGGTGTTAGTATTCGATAAAACATTTTATCCAAAAGAATAAAAAAAACCGTCCGGAAAATTGTTGCAGTTTATTGGCAATCGTTTCCCGGACGACTTTTAGAATCTTACAGCAGTAAATAGGCACATTCAAAATAAGGGCAAATATAAAAATGAACCTCAATTAGCTAATGAGTAAGCAGTCGCAACAGTTTGCAGCATGTAACGGTTAAACAAATCACTTTTCCTAAATTTGTACTACGAAATATATTTTCTTAACCTTTATATGCTGCAGATTCCCCCTGCTTACTGCAACTGCAACTTTTCTCTTCTTGCTTAGCGGTATTTACAATTCTGCAAACTGCTTTCCGCCAGCTGCCTACTTCCTTCTTCTTACTTCTTTATTTCAGAGATATCTGTTGCTATTTTTAAAATCTTTTCAGGTTTGCCGTCTTTGTTAAGAATAGGAGTGTACGTTTCTACAAATGTGTACCTGTTTTTTCCTACTTTTAGGGTACTGGTTCTCTTTTTGCTTTTGCCTTTATTTAAATCCTCCCAGAATTTATCATACTGTTTCAGGTCTTCTTTGGTATGTTCCTGATAATCTTTATGATGCAAACCTACTAACTCTTCTTTTTTCATTTTCAAGAGTTTCAAAAAGTTCTCATTTACATCCAATATTTTCCCTTCGAGATCATATTCAACAACGTGATTGGATTCCTTAAGGGCATTGATAAATCCTTCCATCTCAGCGCTTCTTCGGTTAGCTTCTTCCTGTGTGGCTTTTAGTTCTTCCATGTTTTGGCGCATCTCTTCTTCTTGTGAGGATAACTCCTCGCTTTGTTGTTGTGACTGTTCAAGGAGTTGATTCGTTCGTAAATTAATTTTTGTCGTTTTGATTGTAGAGGCTATATTTTCTCCGAGATCTTCTACAAACTTTATAACATGATCTTCGAATCCTTTAAATGTAGCTAGTTCCACTGCTCCAAAAACTTCATCGTTAACTTTAAGCGGAACAATAAGGATACTGTTTGGTGTGGATTCGCCAAGCCCGGATGTAATGTTTACATATTCCTCGGGGATTTCAGTCAAATGAATTGATTTCTGTTCTTTAACACACCTTCCTATAAGCCCTTCTTCCATTTCAATTCGTTTTTCGACATATTTCCTTCTGGAATAAGCGTAACAAGCTGCCATTTCAATGTGCCTGTCATTTTTATCCTCATCATTTATAAGATACAAGCCACCCTGGATTGCATTTACATATTTTACAAGATTGCTTAAAATGTTATAGGCAAATTCATTTATATCGTCCGGATTTTGACGTAGAATATCACCAAATTTTGCCAAACCTTTGTTTGCCCAATTTTGCTTTTCTTCTTCTCTTTTTCTTTCATCTTCTTTCTTCTTGGCTTGTTTCAAACTCTCTCTCATTTCCAGGAGGCTTTGCCCCAGGGTATCCTGATCACTTAGTAATTGGAAATCTTTGTCCAGATTTCCTTTTCCAATTTCTTTTGCAAAACCGGCAGTTTTATTTAACCCCTCGATAAGCGTGTTCAGTGATCGTCCCATTTGTCCGATCTCATCTTTTGTACGAATATTTAATTTTTTGCTCCGGTCAATGTTGCCTTGTGCTAAATCACCTAAAACCGAGGTTGTCCTTTTTATTGAACGTGAAATGGTATGTGCAATTAGCCAGATTATGAAAGCTACCACGATTAACCCAATTATACCGACAAGGACAGCTCGTTCGAGAGCTTTCTGTGCTTCTGCCATAACAACATCCAGAGGAACTGCCAACCCTAAAGACCATGGGGTTTTAGTTTTCCCAATTATCAACGGTGCATAAGATACATAAAAATCTGATTGCCCTTCAATTCCATTTCTTGTATAAGATACTGATTCTCCGTTTTTGATTTTTTCTAACAAAGAGATATCTTCCGGATAATCCTCAAAATCAGCAATATTGCCATTTATATATTCATCTTCGGGATGGGTGACAATAGACCCATCATTAGAAATAAGAAATGCATAACTGTTTTCGTAAGGTTCAATCTTCTCTATAACAGGTTGAAATCGTTCCAGTGACAAATCAATTCCTGCTAAACCAATAAATTCATCGTCCTTCATCAGCGGAGCTCCCACACTTGTCTCAAGAATTTCTTCCTCCTCTTCGGTATAGGCAAAGTAATATGGATCCATTACGAGTTCTTCACCGGATTCCTTAACATCGTAATAAGCTCCACGATCAAAGTCTGGTGTTGTATCAAGAATTTCTTCTTTATATTTTATTTCGCCTTCCGCTCTGTAATAAGTCAGCCGGATTCGTCCGTCTTCTTCATCATACCAGGAAGTTACTTTGTCTAATTCAAGATTTGTCCAAACAGAAAGAAAATTTGGATTCTTCTTTATTATATTTTCTAAAATTTCATTGTGTCTTTGTTTCCATTCCTCAAGTGGCTCACCTTGATAAGTTTCAAAGGTCTGAGCTAAACCTCTGGACATAATCATTTCAACATCGAGGTCAGCTTTTACATTGTTTGCGTGTTGTTTAGCTAAGGCGTCTATGTTCTCCTTCGAATTCGTTAATGAGGTGCTTTTAAATTTGTAGCTTACATATCCAACTGCAAAAACATAAATAATGGAGGAAACCAACAAAATAAAGACCAACATTTTTGATTTTATACTCATGTTTCCAAGTTTAGGTTTAATTCACTGGTTTAGGTTTAGAAAAAACTGAATTATCTGATGACCAAATTAAAAAAATAAAATAAAAAAGGTAAACTGTACCTGATTTATTTTGTTAAATAAATGCTTTTATCCAATTTGTGTTGTTCTGAATCTTCTGTTTTTTTGATTCTAAACAATTCTAATTGTTTTAAATAACTATAAATCAAATGCTTAAAAGATTCCGTATTATAAGGTTAGTAATTCTGTCATTAATTTTTGTCATTGATGGGTTTCTGTTTTTTGAAATACGCTCATTTTTCAACATAGAAGGCATTTTATTTTCAATGCTATTTTGGCTGATCCCCTTATTCTTTTTGTTTTTCCTGTTCTTATTTTCACCTGGTAAAGATTGGGTTCATCAATATCAAAAAAAACAAAGAGAATTGTTTTTATTTTTTGGTGCATTTATACTGATTTACCTACCAAAACTCATTTTTTCGGGATTTCTGATTATTCAGGAAGTGATAGAATTGAGTCTGGCACTTATCTCTTCCTATTATTATTCAGTTGCTATAATATCATATATTGGTCTTGGTTTGGCTTTATTTCTGTTTTTTGCATTGCTTTATGGAGTTTTATTTGGAAAGTATCATTTTAAAGTGGATCATGTTCCTTTGACCTTTGAACGTTTGCCGGAAGAATGGAACGGGTTACGGATTGTTCAGATATCTGATTTACACATAGGTAGCTGGTCAAAGAAGAAAACTCATCTTGAAAAGGTTGTTCGCCTGATCAACAAAGAAAAGCCGGATCTGATCTTTTTTACCGGTGATTTGGTGAACAATTTAGCTGAAGAAATATATGATTTTATACCGGTACTCAAAAACCTGGAAGCATCGACTGGAAAATACTCAATATTGGGGAATCATGATTATGGCGATTATTTTCCCTGGTCAGATAATAAAGAAAAACAAAAAAATCTCCGGAGATTAAAGGAGGTCCATCAGGAAATCGGGTTTCGTCTGCTTTTAAATGAATCTCTAATATTAAACGGGAAAAATTCGAAAATTGGTGTTATCGGAGTAGAGAACTGGGGTCTGCCACCATTTCATAAGTACGGGGATCTGGAAAGAGCATTTTCTCACCTCAACGAGCAAACGAAATTTAACATATTGCTTTCCCACGATCCAAGTCATTGGAAAGAGGAAGTTATCAATTATAAACAGGTAGATTTGACACTTTCCGGACATACCCACGGGATGCAATTCGGTATCTTCTTTAATGGCATCAAATGGAGTCCTGCAAAATTGAAATACCCGGAATGGGGAGGTGTATATGAAAAGAAAGGAAAAAAGCTTTATGTCAACACAGGATTGGGCTTTATCGGTTTCCCGGGCAGAGTAGGAATAAGACCCAAAATTACTGTCATCGATTTGTATAATTCAGCGAAATCCTGGTAAAATCGAATATTCAAGAAATGAGGAAGTCTATACTCGGCAATTTCAGAAGTATGGGGTAAAACTGGAAAAACAGGGTTTTAACTGAAAAAAGATAGTAGTAGGCAGTAGCAGAGATTTAGCAGCAGTCAAAGGATATAGGATTCATTTCCTTTCTTACAATGGGATAATTAAGCAGATTCAGAAGTACAGGCTAAATATCTATAAGAATGCCTACCTGGCGGCAGGCATGCAGAATGCAGAATAAAGAATACGATATAACTAACTATTCATGAAATAAAAAAAATGTAATTGATATTTTAATGTGTTAATTAAAAATCAAAAAACC
>JBNJFT010000071.1:9398-11688 GCA_051747065.1 Bacteroidota bacterium
AGTCTTCTGAAGATTCAAGCATAAATAGATGTTTTCCTATGCTCCGGTAATCTTTAAAATAGAATAAACCTCCCCAGTTGTGCTTAACTTTATGGTATACATTTATCTTTTTGTCTCTTTGAATAATGATTCTTTTAATATGCATTCCTCGTCCTTCATATTCATCTACCTTTCTATAAAAACTCATATCATCTATTTCGCCTTGGTAGTTATCGTCTGACAAACCCTCATTCAATAGTTTATCAGTATTTTCAAATATTCGTTTTAAATAATTGTTTTTTGTATCATTTATTTGATTATCAATCAGTTCTCTTTTCTCTTTCTCGTTTAAATTTCGGCTTTTAATTTCTTGCTTTTTTCTTTCTTCCGCCTCATCTTTCACTTTCTGTTTTAAATTTTGTTTTTCCTGAAACTCCTCTTGTTCTTCCTTCTCTACTTTTTGTTTTTTTTCCTTAACCGATTTTTCTATTTCGTTTAATTTTTCTTTCTTCTTTTGACGCTTTTCCTCGTCTTCCTTAGCTAACTCTTCCTGAATTTTTTCCTTTTGTTTTTTAAGTTGCTCCTGTCTTTCTTTTTCTTTCTCAGCCTCTGCTTTTTCGATAGAGTCTGCTTTTTCCTTTGCTCGTTTTTCCAATTGTTTCTTCAATTCTTCTTTTCGTTTTCGCTCTTCTTCCTGCAGTTTCTCAAGCTCTTCTTTCTTCTTTTTTGCCTTTTCTTTTTGTTGTTGAATAAATTCCTGCTTCTTCTGCCTTTCTTTCTCTTTTTCCTTATTTAGCTCTTCTTTTTTTTGAGCAATCTTTTCTTGTTCTTGTTCTTTTTCATATTTCTCGCGGGCCTTTTTATATGCTTTTTCTTTTTTTCTTAGTTTATTCTGAATTTTTCTTGAGTAATTCACATCATAATCAAATTCACCTATAGTTGAGCTGTATACGATTTTTCCTACCGGGTATTCAAAAGGCCCCAGATCAGAATTTGGTACGGATTTAAATATCTCTACTTCAAAATATAATGGTTGGAAAGATTTAGATTCTTTATCTGAAGGGACATTTGTATTTACTTCGATCTGTTTTGTTACGTACTCATCTTTGGTAAAGTGAAGAATGTATTCATTGTTAAGTTCCAGATCATAATTGAACTTTCCCTTTTTTCCTATATCAATTCTGTCAACAGTTTGTGAGTTTTTTTCTATTTTTAAAATAGCTCCACTTGAATTTTTATCTTCTTTTAAAAGAATTTTACCTTCAACAGAAAGTTTTTGAGCTTTGGTGGAAAATGAAATTAAGCTAAGAAAAATAAACAAAGTCGTTATTCTGAGTTTTTGCATTGCAAAAATAAATTCTGTTTTGGATTTAACGGTAAATAAATAAAACTACTCTAAAAATCAGTCCCGGAAAATTCAGATTAGGCTTTACGTAGTGTGAAGTTAAAGGAGCTACCTTTATCCTTTTCACTTTCCACCCAAATTTGGCCATCATTTTTTTCAATGAATTCATGGCATAAAATTAATCCCAGACCAGTACCGGTTTCAGAATTGGTTCCCTCTTTGGAAAAATGGGTAGTTATTTTAAACAACTTGGGAATTTCCTCCTTATCAATGCCAATCCCGTTGTCAATAACTGATATCTTTACCTGGTTATCGTCCTTGTTTTCTGAAACTATTTTTATGCGACCTTTTTCCTGCGTAAATTTTAAGGCATTCGAAATTAAATTTCTGATAACAGTGTTAATCATATTTTTATCAGCCCAACAAATTAAGGAACCATCAACCTCATTAAGTAATTGGATGTTTTTTTCATCCGCTTTATCCTGTAAAAGAAAAAAGTTTTCATCCACAAGTTTACAAATATTAATCTGAGACTTATTCACCTTAATCCTGCCTGTTTGAGACCTGGCCCATTGCAAAAGATTATCCAGTAAATTATAAGCATTGGAAGAAAACTTATTGATTTGGCCTATAAATTCTTTTATTTTTTCTTCATCGTAGCTGTCATAACGATAAAGCAATAATTCAGAAAGGCCGATTACGGTATTAAAAGGATTTTTTAAATCATGAGCAATTATCGAAAAAAACTTATCTTTTGTAGCATTAAGTTCTTCCAGTTCCTTGCGTTTCCTTTCTATCTCTTCTTTTTCTTGTTTTAACTCGTAACTTCTTTGAGTTAATTGCTCTTCAATTATATTTGTGCTTCTAAGTCTCTTTATCAGCGTTTTCAATATAGCTCTTGCTATATCTACGTTTTTTGAAATAATATGATCAAAAACGGTCTTATCCAATCTTAAAAGTCTTGTA
>JBNJFT010000072.1:0-11577 GCA_051747065.1 Bacteroidota bacterium
TACTTCTGAAAATGCTTAAAAGAATGTGTTTATAAGATTATCTTCTACTTCTGAATGTGACTGTCTATAGGGATAATGAAAGAAAACCTGGTTCCTTTGTTTTTTGATGATTCCAGATAGATCGTTCCGTTCAATAATTCAACTAATTTTTTGGAAATGGATAGACCTAGCCCCGTACCTCCAAATTTACTTGATTTGAGCTCATCGGCATCCTGACGGAATTGATCAAATACTAACTCTTGTTTTTCTTTTGCAATACCAATACCCGTGTCTTCAACAAAGAATAAAAAATTGTTGTCGTTATTGATTGTGTAACCAAAACTAATTTCTCCTTCTTCCGTAAATTTTACTGCATTGTTGAGAAGGTTGCAAAATATTTGTTTTAATCTTGTTTGGTCTGTGTATATTGAGTCTTCCTCGTTCCGGAGGCTTTTGGTAACGTGAAGTGTTAAATTGTTTTTTTGTAATTGCTCAAGTTCGTATTGTGTGGTTTTATATAATTCATTCATTAACTCGTTTAAGGAAAACGTTTTTTCCCTTATGGCGAGCTGGTTGGACTCTATTTTAGAGATGTCTATAATGTCATTTATAAGTTGAAGCAACTGCCTGGAATTACTATCAATGATTTCGTAGAATTCTTTTTTTTCTTCTTTGGTGTATTCATCTTCTTCTTCTTTTAATAATTGGGTGAAACCGACAATTCCATTTACCGGAGTGCGTATTTCATGAGACATATTGGCTAAGAAGGCTGTTTTAAGCCGGTCGCTTTCTTCTGCTTTTTCTTTTGCTTTTATGAGCTCTTCTGTTTGTTCTTCTAATTTTGCATTTGTTTCTCTTAAAGCACTGTTTGCAGCTCGCAACTCTTCCTCTGCGGCTTGCAATTCCTGATTTTTTTCGCGCAGTTCTTCTTGTGTGTTTTTTATTTGTGTGATATCAATTACTGATATAAGCCCGGCGGGCTTTCCTTGATATTCCATAACGCTCCCTTCAAGATATACCCATTTCTCATTTCCTTGTTTATCTATAATCTTGAATTCATAGCCAGATGGAGCGTTTTTGTATTCTTGTCTTTGTTTTCCGCGATTTTTAATCATATCTTGATGCTCAGGAGCCACAAAATCCCAAAAGTTCATTTGTTTTAATTCTTCTAAACTGTAACCTGAGATTTTTTCTCCTGCAGGATTGGCATATACCCATTTATCGCCCTGGTAAACCATAATCGCAGTAGAGGTGGTTTGAGCAAGGTTTCTGAATTTTGTCTCGCTTTCCTGTAAAGCCTCCTCTATTTTTTTCTTTTCTGTGATGTCTTCAAGTACTCCATCAAAATATATTATATTTCCCTTATTGTCTTGTAATGCATTTATTCTATCCTTGACTATGATAGTTTTACCTTGTTTGGTCTTCAATGTTAGTTCTTTTTGAAGAATCCCGTCAGAAGTTTTCAGTAATTCACCTATCTCATTTTTTCGCTCTTGCTTATCAAGAAATAAATCTGGAACTTTTTTATAATATAGTTCATTTGTTTCATACCCAAGCATATCGGCAAGAGTTTGGTTAAAATAGATAAATTTACCATCAGGTGAAGTTCTGTAAATGCCGACAGGAAGTTGATTGGTAAGAGTTCTATATTTTTGTTTCTTTTCTCTTTCCTGAAACCTTGACTTTTCGGTTTTTTCCTTTATGTCAGTGAAATTTCCTTCTATGCCAATTGGTTTTCCTTTTCTGTCATATATAAAATAACTATTTGTATGAACTATCACTGAATGTCCTGATTTATGTAAAAGTGTAACCTGAAAATTTTCTACTTCTCCTTTTTCCTGAAGTTGCTGAAATAGAAGGAGTCGTTCATCGGGATATTTATACACTTTTCTGGCAATATCTACTCCCTGGAGTTCTGCCTCTCTATAACCCAGTAAATTTTCTACAGAAGGACTTATTGCTATTATGCTACCTTTTGTATCGGCCCTGTAATATACTTCTTGTTTTTCTTCTGAGAGATTACGTATGTTGCCCTTATCATTGAAATTTTCATTTATCCGGGTTTCTATTTTTTCTATTAATTCAAGAATTTCATGCGTATTAATAGTTTCATTATTCGATTCCGGAAGATTTATTCTCTGTTCGAGTACACTTTTTATCTTCTGTAAATATTTTTTTATCTCTTCAGTGCTCATTATTGCCTACCTATTTCAGAGGATGGAAAAATATAAAAAAAATGGAAAGAAATCAATTTATCCTATGTTTGTTACATTAACTGCAGAATTTTGTTGATTAAAAAACGAGGTTACGGAATTATCGACATATGAAAGGAACTCACAAAACTTTAGGTTATTCTAATGCGAATTATTGAGGGCAATTTGTTTATCCATTATGTGCTGCATATTCACTGCCTGCTGCAGAGTGCTTACTGCTTACTCATTAGCTAATTGATGCTCATTTTAATATTTGCCTCTACTTCTGAATGTGCCTATCTTCTACTTCTGAAAATACCTAAGAAGATTTTAATTCATCTAGCTAAACGATTTATCTTTATTTTCGTTGCCGACAGTTTTTATTTCATTTTTGATGTTATTTTCGGTTTCCGAATCCGGGTATTTATTTAAAGGAATCGTAAAAAAGAAACAACTGCCCTCATTTTCTTTAGATTCAACCCATATTTTCCCTCCCATGATTTTAGTCAGGCTTTTTGAGATCGACAAGCCAAGGCCGGTGCCGCCATATCTGCGTGTTGAATAATCCTCTGCTTGCCTGAAGCGGTGGAAAATTACTTCCTGTTTGTCATGAGGAATTCCTATGCCTGTGTCTTTTACATAGAATAGAATTTGGTCTTTTCCTTTATGAAATCCAAATTCTATATACCCTTTTTCTGTAAATTTTACAGCGTTTGTTAGTAAAATTGAAAGAATTTGATGAATTCTTGTTTTGTCAGAATGAATATAAATTTCTTTTTGGATACAGTTTTCCGGGACTTTTAGTTGGATGTTCGTTTTATTGTTTTTTTGCAGTATTGTTTTATATTCTTCTAACAGTTCTTTAAATATTTGATTGACGGGAAAAGTTTGATTACGAATTTTTACTTGGTTTGCTTCGATTTTTGAAAGGTCAATGATATTATTTATGATTTGCAGAAGGTGCATGGTTTTTAAGTAGATAATGTTCAAATACTCCATCTGCTCTCCGTCAGATAACTTCTGATTTATTATGAGTTGTGCAAAACCCAAAATTGCGTTCATAGGAGTACGGATCTCATGAGACATATTAGCAAGAAAAGCAGATTTGAGATAGTCTGATTCTTCGGCTTTTTCTTTGGCTTTGATGAGCTCTCTTTCATGTTGTTTACGCTTGCTGATGTCAAAATTTAGTCCCATTATGCCAATAACCCTGTTCTTATCTTTTATTGGAGCGACGAAATTTTGGAAATGCAGATTCTTGCCATGTTTATTTGCACATGAGTATTCCTCTGTGACTATATCTCCTTCAAATGCTTTTTTATTGTTTTTGTTCCATCTATTTATTAACTCTTTAGATGAGTCATAATCCTCAGTTTTTTTACCAAGGAGATTTCCCCAGTTTTCAATGGATTTTTCATTTTGAATAAAACAGATACCCTCCTGATTCCGCGCCCAGAAGTCAAAGGGTAAGTTGTTTATGATTGAGTTTAAAAGCGCCTCGCGTTTTCTCAGTTCTTGTTCGGCTTGTTTGTTTTCTGTTATATCACGTACAATGGCAAGAGTTTTCCCGGGATTCAAATAAACCATGCGGGAATCGAAGATGTGTTTTTCATTGTTCAATGTTATTTCATATTCATATTCCTCAACAGATTTGTGCTCTATAACCTGTTTTATCTTTTCCCGTGAAATCTTTGCAAGATGCGGGGGAAGAGCATCTTCAACTTTTTTATTTAAAAATAGTTCTGGCTTAGCATATAAGTCGTCTTTGTTTTCTGCGTGGTAATCTGTAATGTATCCATCTTTATCGAAAACAAACATCATATCAGGAATTGCAGCTAACAGCCCCCGGCTTTTTGCCTCATTTTTTTCGGCTTTCTCTTTAGCCTCAATTAATTCTTGTTTTTGTTTTTCCTTTTCTTTTTTAATGAAAATTTTTTCCAAAAGTTGAGCAATTATTTGTCCGCCTTTCTGGATTCTGTCAACATCATTTTTTTCCAGTGATTGTTCTGTGGATGAAGATGTTGTCACAATAATATTTCCAAAAAAATTGGCAGGAGTTTGAACCGGAATTTTAATGGCACGGGTATTATTTTTGGAGTTGCTCCAATGAAATGTATAATTTGGATAATGTTTTTGAATTAACTGAATGAATGTGTGTTTTACTTCATCTTCTTCATTAAGCTTTGAAAGTTCGTCTAAATAAGAGAACAACTCGTTTAGAAAAATATTCATCAGAATGCCTTTTTTATCAAATTTCGCTTCTTCTATTTGTACCAGTCACTGAAAAAAATATTCTACATAGCGAAATTTTATTTTTCATAATCATTTACCCTGCAAAACATAATCAATTTTGTAGAATTCATTTCCGCTGGCCTACAAATATGTTAAATAGTATATGAACATGGCATAAACATACAAAATTATGAATTGAATTGCTTAAGTATTTTTACGAGTCTTTTTAATCATTTGAGTAACCTACCAAAAAGAGAGATAGAAATTTTTTTACTCTTTCTGAAAAACGTTTTCTATAATTCTGAGTAATTCCTGGTAATTGATTGGTTTTGAAATGTAGTCACTGCAACCTGCTTCGAGGCTTTTCTTTTTGTCTGATTTAAGTGCATAAGCTGTCTGAGCGATGATTGGCAAATCGGGCCTTATTTTTTTTATCTTTTTGGTGATTTCTAATCCTGAAATATCAGGTAGTCTTATGTCCATGATTATTAAGGAAATGCCATTGTTTTCATTGAATGTTTTCATTGCTTCATTGCCATTTTCTGCGGTAATGATCCCGGCTTTTGTTGGAGCAAGGATTTCTCTAATGAATTGCAGGCTGAACACATCATCTTCTACAATTAAAAAAGTTTTATCGGAAAAATCAAAATTTTGATCATTCTGCAGAATATGTTTTTCATTGTTTTCTGTTTCATCTTCTATAAAATGAGGAAGGGTTATATAAAAAGATGTTCCTTTGTTTTGTTCCGATTTAAACCATATTTGCCCTCCAAGTAGTTCAGTGAGCTTTTTGGAAATAGATAATCCTAACCCCGTCCCCCCGTAAATTCGTGTTATAGATTCGTCTGCCTGCCGGAAGCGATTGAAAATAATAGTTTGTTGCTCATCAGGTATTCCAATTCCTGTATCCTGAACAAAGAACAACACATTTTTATCTTTATATGGCTTGCATCCTAAAGTAATCTCCCCTTCTACAGTAAATTTCAGGGCATTATTTAGTAAGTTTGAAAGTATCTGTTCTATTCTTGTGCTGTCTGAATACATTTGAATATTCGTACCTTCAAAATAATTGTTGAATTGAAGTTTGATATTTTCTTTTCCTTGTTTTTTTAATTCCAGGCTGTATGCAGTTTCTAAATTTTTGAGCAGTTTATCAATATTGAAATATCTTTTTTCGATGAGCAGTTTGTTTGCTTCAATTTTTGAAATGTCTATAATATCATCTATAATTTTTAGAAGATTGTTTGAACGGGTTTGTATGATATCGAGGAATTCTTTCTGCTTTTCAAATCCCATTTTTTTTGATGATAGAATTTGTGAAAATCCAATAATGGCATTCATTGGAGTGCGTATTTCATGAGACATGTTTGCAAGGAAACGTGTTTTCAACTGGTCACTTTCTTCCGCTTTTCTTTTTGCCTTAATCAATTCTCTTTCTGCCTCCCTGCGCTGAGTAGTCTCCCGCATAATGCCCATGACTCTTACCCCATCGTTATTTGCTTCAGAATCCATTGCAACAGTAGTCAATTCTACAAATTTTAAGGTTCCATCTTTCGATTTCAGTTGAATTTCATATTGATTTGGAATCTTTTTTCCTCTTTGTCTTGCATTGTAACGCTCTTCAACTGTCTTTTTGCTCTCTTCAGTAAGCAGGGCGCCAAAATCGAATGACGGGACAGTTAGCTCGTCGAAGGTATAACCGGTAAGTTCACAAAAACGTTGGTTAACATACTCATAATGCCTGTCATGCATGAAGTAAATTGCATCAAAGGCGTTTTCTACCAGGTGGCGGAATGTTTGTTCGCTTTTTTGAAGATCTGTTTCTGCTTTTTGATGTTTTTCTTTTAATTCAATATTGTGTAGAGCAAAGGATATGTCATTGGCCAGTTCTTCTAAAAGTTGAAGTTCTTTATCATCTTCAATAATTTTCTGGTTGAGGTACACATTTAACACTCCATATATTCGGGAAGCGTGTTCCAATCTAAGAACAATTTTGCCTGTTCCTCCCCAACTATCTGCAATCTGGCATCCTCTACACATTATTTGCTTGTCGGGGATTAACTTTGTATCACCGGTAAGAATTTTTTGTACACATTCAGGGTAAACCCCTTCATACATTTGATTTTTCAGTTCCCGGAAAGATTCACCTATTTTTGATTCTGCTGAGTGAGTGACATATTTGTTCTCGTAATCGAATAATGCAATCCATGCATTATTAATGTCCTTGATTTCTGTGAGCGTTTCACAGGATTTTTTTATTAATTTTTCCTTGTTGTTCTCTCTTATAATAAGCTGGTTAACGCTTCTGATTGCATCCAGTACTTTGTTGAGTTGATTAATCTGTCTTTCAGATTGAATTCGTTCTGTTATGTCTTGTATAGAAGTGACAACACCTTCCATTTCCCCATTTTCATTTTCCAGAGGCGCTGCATTAATGAGTAAGTATTTTTTTAAACTGTTTTCATGTTCAATTGTATGTTCTACTCCAAAAACAGGTTCTCCTGTTTTCATTACAATGTTGAAAGGGAGTTTTTCATTTGGAAACTCATTACCTTCAAAATCTTTTATTTTCCATTTATCATCATTGTAATATCGTTCCGAGATGTAATCTCTTGAAAGGCCGAGTACCTCTTCTGCTCGTGAGTTTGCAAAGATGATCCTTCCCTCCGGATTTAATACTGTGATACTTATTGGGCTGGTTTCTGTTATTTGTTGTAATTTATTCCGCTCATATCGTAAGTTCTTTTCAGTTTCTTTTATTTCAGAAATATCCTTAATTGTACCTTGAAAACCTTTAACTTCTCCTTCATCGTCATTGAATACAACTGCAGATATTAGGGTGTCTATAATGCTGCCATCCTTCTTTTTCATTTTTACCGGGAAGGTTTTTGTATAACCGTGTTTAAGTACGTAATTCAGAAACTTTTTCCTCTCTTCAGGGTTTAAATAAAATTCTCTAACGTTTATTTTTTTTAATTCTTCCTTGTTTTTGTATCCGAACATCTCCACTGCAGCGTCGTTAACTTCAATTAAATGGCCCTCCCAGGTTGTGATGAAAATGCAGTCCTTTGATGTATAAAAGAAATTGCGGTATTTTTGTTCGCTTTCTTTTAGTTCTTTTATCTTTTTATTCCGTTTTTGAAGAATTTTGTGAATTATAATCCAAGAAATCAAAAGAATAAGCAAGATGATAAACGCCAAAATATGCCATTGGGTGGTCATGAATGTTTTGAAATTAATGGTTGATAATTTTTGAGTTTCATATTCTCTTATATCTATTATCTTTTTAAAGAGTCTGTTAGATAAACGCATTTTTATAGTTAATGTTTCAGGAAAATCATATTTGGCATAATGTATTGTGTTTTCTGGTATTTATTGAACAAATGCAGATATTTCAGTGTTTGTTAGATAAACTTTACAATAGTACCAGAATTCATTATATTAGTTAATGAAATTCTTTGCAAGAAATTAACATACAAAAAATCAGCCTATGAAATCAGACATTCAAATTGCTAAAGAAGCTAAAATGAAACATATTTCTGAGATTGGCAATATCTTAGGAATAAGGGAGGATGACCTTGAATTATATGGTAAGTATAAAGCTAAAATTCCTCTAAATTATATTGATAATAAGAAAGTTGAGAAGAGTAATCTGATCCTTGTTTCTGCTATCTCTCCTACTCCTGCCGGTGAAGGTAAAACAACCATGTCCATCGGATTATCACAAGGGTTAAACAAAATAGGCGTGAATTCTTCTGTAGTATTAAGAGAACCGTCTTTAGGCCCTGTATTTGGAATTAAAGGAGGAGCTACAGGTGGTGGGTTGTCACAAGTTTTACCCATGGAAGACATCAATCTTCACTTTACAGGTGATTTTTCAGCTATAGAAAAAGCCCATAATCTACTGGCTGCCCTTATTGACAATGCAATTCAGCAGCGAACCATACCAATAGACCCGCGGACTGTGCTCTGGAAAAGAGTTATGGATATGAACGACCGGGCATTGAGAAAATCTATCGTAGGGTTGGGTGGAAGAACTTTTGGTGTCCCGAGGGAAACCGGATTTGATATTACCGCGGCTTCTGAATTAATGGCTATTTTATGTTTGGCTGAGGATTTTGAGCATTTAAAAGAAAAACTGGGTGCCATTTTTGTGGGTTACACTTTTGATAAAAAGCCCGTATATGCTCGTGACCTTAATGCTCATGGTGCTATGGCTGCTCTTATGAGAGAAGCGATTAAACCCAACCTTGTTCAGACCTTAGAAGGCACACCTGCTATTATTCATGGAGGGCCTTTCGCAAATATTGCCCAGGGTACAAATTCCGTAATAGCTACTCGTGCAGGAATGTCGATGTCTGACTATGTAGTTACTGAAGCTGGATTTGGTTTTGACCTGGGAGCTGAGAAATTTTTCGATATTAAATGTGGTTACTCCGGATTGTCACCTAAGGCAGTTGTTCTTGTTGCCACAGCCCGCGCTTTAAAATACCATGGCGGAGCTCCTTTGGATAAAGTGAATGAACCAAATATGGAAGCCTTGAAGAAAGGTGTTGAGAATCTTGGAAAACATATTGAGAATATTCAAACTTTCGATATTTGTGCGGTTATTTCGATTAACAAATTTGCCACTGATACAGATGAAGAATTGAATTATATCAAACAATATGCTGAAGAAAAAGGTGTGGATACGGTTGTTGCTGATGTATGGGGCAAAGGCGGCGAAGGTGCCGTAGACTTAGCTAAGAAAGTAAAATTTGTAGCAGATAATTGCCAAAATAAATTCAAACCGATGTATGAATGGGAATGGGATATTCCTAAGAAAATTGAAACTGTGGCCAAAAAAGTCTATGGAGCGGCAGCTATAGATTATACTGCAACCGCTAAATCTGATCTTAAAAAGATTGAAGATCTGGGATATGGTAAACTCCCTATTTGTATCGCCAAAACCCAAAAATCCCTTTCCGATAATCCTAAATTAATAGGAAGGCCAAAAGATTTTGTTGTTACAGTAAGGCAGATAGAACTCTCGGCGGGTGCAGGATTTGTTGTGCCTATTACCGGCAATATTATGCGTATGCCAGGACTTCCAAAACATCCGGCTGCAGAGGATATTGATGTTGATAAAGAAGGGAATATAACAGGATTATTCTAATCTGGTTTGTTGAAACGAAAAAAGTAATTCCATCTTTTCTAGTTTAAGGTGGAATTACTTTTTTAATTTGGTACTTATAGAATAAGTTAATTAGGTTGATTAAGTTAATTAAGTTGAGTTTTTAATTGGTTAATGGACAAATAAATAATTTTTATTGACATCATTATTCCAGATGACTCCTCTAATCTACATCTCCTTCGACCATCGACCATCTACCATCGATCTACCATCGAACAACTACCACCGAAAATCATAATTATTCAGGCCAGATAGGAGTATCGTCATCTTTCCATTTTGGGCCGATCTGAATCTCGTCTAATGTTTCCTGTGTAAACCAAAGATTGATGTTCTCACGGTCAAATGACATTAGTTCATTATCAGGGAATTCCTCATCACTCATATCCTCTAATATAGGTTCGCTAAATTCCTTTTTTCTGGCCATTTCTTGAATTTTTCCTTTTTTTGCTCCAATTTTTATTTTGCCCATAATATGGAAATGTTCGTCAAAAAAGGAGATGTAACTCAGGCGATTTTCATTATCAGATTCAAAAGTGAGATCAAATCCGAGTTCTTCGTAAGTATATGTTTTTGATTCTCCTCCATCGGGGTAAGCTATTTCATCTATTTCTTCGGGTTCACCAAGGATTTTCTTAACTTCCGGTTCTTTCATTCCGAGTTTTATCTTATCAAATCCTTTTCCAATTTGAATTGCATAATCTTTAATCATGGGCTTTATATTTTGTAATTATTGTAGCTTTTTTATGATATGTTGTACAGATTCAGTTGGAGTTAAAGGCGTATAGCTGAATTTTTGTTCAAATTTACTGCTATCGAAAAGATAGTCTCTGTTATATTGATAACCCATCTCTTTCAATTCTCTTAATATGGGTTTGAATATTCCCATTAATCCAAGCATCCATAAAGGCATTTCACGATATGCAGACTTTGCATTCATTTCTTTTGCAAAAAGCTCTATCCATAGTTTGCCTGTCATGTGCGTTTTATCAGTGGGTAAATGCCAAATCTGATTATAAGCTTCCGGAGTATTGCCAAGAATAGCTGTGCCTTTTGCAGCGTCATATGTATTAGTAAAATTATGAATTTTATGGGAATCACCCAGCCAAATTGCTTTTTTACCCTTACGAAGGTTATTATAAACCAATTCGATAAGGAGACTGTTCCGGGGGCCGATAAAATCTGCTGAGCGGGCTATCAATGCGTCTATTTTACCACGATCTAATTCGTCCCATAAATTTTTTGCAATTTTTGCCCTTATCTCACCCTTTTTACTAGTTGGCCTGACAGGCGTTTCTTCAGTCATGTGGCCTATATGGTAACGATCATACATATAGACATTGTCAAAGAAAACCAGTTTCGCTTTGTAGTATTTACATGCATTGATTACGTTTTGCATTACAGGTGGCCAGTCTAATTTCCACCTGTTGTAGCTATAAGGGAAGCCTATGGTTAAGTATACAATATCAGATCCTTCTATTGATTTTTCTACTTCGTGAGGAATGGTAAGATCTGCTCTAAATAATTCATCGGAATCATTTATTTTTCTGGGATTTCTGCTAACAAGGCGTATTTTATTTGTATAGGCAGACAATTCCTTCGCGAGTTGGGTTCCTATTACTCCATTTGAGCCTAATATTGTTTGCATAGGGAATGATTTGTTTTTTTCTCTATACAAAATACAAAAAAGTTATGACATTATTTTACTTTATTGTGTTTTTTCTTTTAAACAACTGAGCATAGATAATAAAATTCCTGTCAATAGTAAATTTTAAAATTTCGCAACATCTGTTTTCAAACTACAAAATCTTGCTGTATCTTCGATGCAGTTTTAAATCATGAAGATTATGAAAAAAGAACATATACAACAAATTGCCGGTACAATTAACGTAAAACCTCAGCAGATTGAAAACACGTTAAAGTTATTATCAGAAAAAGCAACAATTCCTTTTATCAGTAGGTACCGGAAAGAAAGCACCGGAAATCTTGATGAAATTCAAATTG
>JBNJFT010000073.1:0-11227 GCA_051747065.1 Bacteroidota bacterium
ATAGTTTTCATAATTAAATACCTCCATTTCTATATTATTAAACGCAAAATCTATGCCTTTTGTTGTGTTTAAACTTCAGTAATTTTGAGTTTCTTATAAGATATTAACTAATTTATGTAATTTTAGTTTATTTGTCAAATTTAACCTGAATTATTCATTTTTTGTGATTAATTCAGGTTAAAGATTCTATTCGTTTTTATTATAAAATTTAATTTATTTAATTTGCAAATCATTAGTTAGTTTAAAGTCAAATGTAAATAAAAAATGGCAAAAGCAATAACAAGCAGACAAGAAAATTACTCTCAGTGGTATAACGATATCGTAACAAAAGCTGACTTAGCAGAAAATAGTCCAGTACGAGGATGTATGGTAATTAAACCTTATGGGTTTGCTATATGGGAAAAAATGCAAGCCGTTCTTGATAAGATGTTCAAAGACACCGGACATTCTAATGCATATTTCCCTTTGTTTATTCCCAAATCTTTTTTTTCACGGGAGGCGTCTCATGTTGAAGGTTTTGCGAAGGAATGCGCCGTAGTTACACATTATAGACTGAAAAGTGATGAAGAAACAAACGAAATCACGGTTGATGAAAATGCAAAATTAGAAGAAGAACTCATTGTCCGCCCAACTTCCGAAACGATTATATGGCATACTTATAAGGGCTGGATCCAGTCTTACCGGGATCTCCCGATACTTGTGAATCAATGGGCTAATATCGTGAGATGGGAAATGAGAACAAGATTGTTTCTCCGGACTGCTGAATTTCTCTGGCAGGAAGGTCATACAGCTCATGCTACCAAAGAAGAGGCAATGGAGGAAACACGCCGAATGATTGATGTTTATAAAGATTTTGTAGAAAACTGGATGGGCGTTCCGGTTCTGCAGGGTACAAAAACTGAATCTGAAAGGTTTGCCGGTGCTTTGGAAACTTATACAATTGAAGCACTCATGCAAGATGGTAAAGCCCTTCAATCAGGCACTTCACATTTTTTAGGACAGAATTTTGCAAAAGCCTTTGATGTGAAATTTACTGACCAAACCGGAAAACTGGATTATGTATGGGCTACTTCCTGGGGAGTATCCACTCGATTGATGGGAGCTTTAATAATGGCCCATTCAGATGACAATGGTTTAGTTTTACCACCTAAACTTGCCCCCACGCAGGTTGTGATTATTCCTATACATAAAAGCAATGAACAGCTTGAACAAATCAGAGAAAAGGTGCCTTCAATAAAAAAACAACTAGAGGAGAAAGGCTTCTCTGTGAAGTTTGACGACCGGGAAACACATAAACCCGGATGGAAATTTTCCGAGTATGAACTTAAGGGAATTCCCGTACGGTTGGCTATTGGTCCTCGCGATCTGGAAAATGATACTATTGAAGTTGCCCGGAGAGATACCATGGAAAAAGAAGTGATCTCGCAAGATAAAGTAGTTGATCATGTGGAAAATTTAATGAGCGATATTCAAAATACCATCTATAATAAAGCATTAAAATTCAGAGAGGATAACACCTTCAAAACAGACGATTACGAAGAGTTTAAAGACATACTTAATAATAAAGGAGGTTTTGTGGAAGCTCATTGGGATGGAACCTCTGAAACCGAAGAGAGAATAAAAGAGGATACGAAAGCTACTGTACGTTGTATCCCTATAGATGGAGAAAAAGAGGAAGGAAAATGTATAGTTACCGGAAAACCTTCAAAACAAAGGGTTGTATTTGCAAGAGCTTATTAATCTCTATAAAAAAAATAATAACTTCTATGCCCCCAAAAAGTATTTTTACCTTTTTGGGGTTTTTTATATCTCCTTGAATTAGAATTACCTCTTGCCTTAATGCAGCACTAAATTTTATTTCTCGTATTTGATGATAAATGATGTTCAAAATCGGACAATCTTGTAACAAAACCGGTCATAGTTGATCTGTTTGAATTGTTGAAAATTATTTAAATTCGCTGATTTTCAAATTGTTGAATAAAATGGCATAATGTATGTTAAACTTATAGAAAAATTAAAAGTCATGAAGATAGACCTAAAACCAAATGAACTAGTTGTAAAAGCTGATGATAGTCAGCATATTTACGAAGAAAAGAAAGTATTAGGAAAACTGATACTGACCAACCAGCGAATTTATTTCCATAGTCCTGAGAACACTGATTTTAATATGGAAATCACCCCTTCTGAAATAGAAGAAGTAATGTATTTTAATACGAATTTTTTCTCTTCTAATGGATTGAATATAGTCACAAAAGAAGGAAATGAATTAAAATTCAAAATCAAAAAAAGGGATTCATGGGGAAAGGCAATTAATCAGATGTATTAGCCACGTTGAATAACCCCGACTTAGAAATTGTCGGTTTTTACCGAATAGGTGAGGTGAAAACCATACAAATTCTTTGTCGTGGGTGAGAATCGCTCAATTTGGGTTAAATTTATTCAATAAAAGCATTATTCCACATAGCGAAATTCTTATGCTTATAAGAGATGAGAGGCTGTTTGAGCAGGAATATAAGAATGACAGAATAAGTTCGGGAAAACCTGTAATTTAATAAAAACAGAAACAGTATAAAGTATAAAATATTATCGATTGATCTTTAATCAAAGTATTTAGAAATTTTACTACATATAAATAGGCATATTCAGAAGTAGTCAATGTGCTGAATATTCACTGCCTACTGCAGAGTGCTTACTGCTTACTTTATCATTAGCTAATTGATGCTCATTTTAATATTTGCCTCTGCTTCTGAAATTCCCTAAATAAAAAAGCTCATCTCTAGAATAGGATGAGCTTTTTGTTTTACTTTAATGTGTTTTGTTACCTTCCGGAATTAATAAAAGAACTTGCATAATTGACAACAGAATGTACTACCCTGTCATTTACACTATACATACTTTTGTCGAGGAGGTTAAATACATCCCTGTACTCTTCAACACCCTGTAGTTCATCGTTTTCCGGGTTGTAAGGTAACCGTGTTGAATCTTTTTCAGATTCTGGTTGTGTAGAATAATGCTCCATAGGCTCTGAATTTATATTTCAAGATTATAAACGACCTCTATGGATTCATTATTGTAAAGCAATTAACATTTTTTAACAAATATGCCTGGTGAGAAAGGTGAAAATATTATACTGTGTTTAGATTCATGTTTTTATCTTCAATAAGCTTTCTTAAATTTATCAGAGCATAGCGCATTCTTCCCAATGCTGTATTGATACTGACATTAGTTTGTTCGGCTATTTCTTTAAAGCTTAAACCACCATAATGTCTTAAAAGGACGACTTCTTTCTGTTCTTCCGGTAAAAACTCAATAAGTTTACGAACATCACTTTCGATCTGGTTATTTACAATTTCATCTTCGATTGTTTTATCAGAAAATCTTTTTGAATTGAAGATATCCATTTCATAATCCTCATTTGCATACATCCTGGTTTGTTTCCCCTTACGAAAATGATCAATAATGAGATTATGAGCGATGCGGATCACCCATGAAACAAATTTCCCGCTTTCCTGGTATTTTCCGCGATGAAGTGATTTTATTACTTTGATAAAGGTTTCCTGAAAAATATCTTCTGCCAGATGTTCATTTTTTACCATCAGAAGAATATATGTGAAGACCTTATCCTTGTAACGATTGATAAGTCTTTCAATACTTATGGTGTTACCGTTTAGATATTCTTTAATTAATGCTTGGTCACTATTTTCTTGTTTTGCCAAAATGACCTCCTTGTTTATTGATTAATAGAGTATTGGTGTTTCAATAACAAATCCTCCAACTTTTAGTTTAATTAAAAAATATGAAATCGCAAATAAATAAATTTTACCCAAATATCAAAATTATACGTAAACATTTCTAATTTTGATGCACTAAAAACAAACAAATTTTATGCCAGTAAACGAAGACAATAATATAGTAATAAAAGGGGCTCGCGTACATAATTTAAAGAATTTGGACCTGAAATTAGAAAGGAATAAATTTATTGTTGTAACTGGAGTTTCAGGATCAGGAAAATCTTCTTTGGCTTTTGATACCTTATATGCTGAAGGCCAAAGAAGATACGTAGAGAGCTTGTCTTCCTATGCCCGTCAATTTTTGGGACGTCTTGAAAAACCTGATGTAGATTTTATTCATGGTTTGCCCCCTGCTATTGCTATTGAACAAAAGGTGAATACTCGAAATCCCCGCTCTACTGTTGGAACTTCAACAGAAATATATGATTATCTGAAATTGTTGTTTGCCCGGACCGGGAAAACATATTCCCCTGTTTCCGGTGAATTTGTTCAGCGACATAATGTCACGGATGTGGTTAATTATATTACAAGTTTTCCGGAAAAAACTAAAATTTTAATCCTTTCTCCCATAAAAATTCAGGAAATAGACAAATTTAAACAGTATCTACAAATATTAGATAATCAGGGAACAACACAGATTGAAAAAGATGGAAAACTTATTAAGATCAGGGATGTTCTGCATGATGAGTTGTCGATGGTTGAATGTCAGAAGGTTCATGTAGTAATCGATCGGATAAAGGTTGGTTTTTCTGAAGATGCAAAATCACGCTTTGCAGATTCTGTTCAATTGGCTTTTAATGAAGGAGATGGTGAGTGTACAATTAAAGCATTAAAAGAAGAAAAGATTGAGGAGAAGACTTTTTCTAATAATTTTGAACTGGACGGGATTGAATTTGAAGAACCCTCGGAACACATGTTTAGTTTCAATAATCCTATTGGAGCTTGTCCGAAATGTGAAGGATATGGTAAAATCATTGGAATTGATGAAGATTTGGTCGTTCCGAATAAAAGCTTGTCTATTTATGAAGATGCAATTGCTTGTTGGAGAGGTGAAAAAATGCAGGAATGGAAAAACCTGTTAATTATGAACGCGGAAAAATTTAATTTTCCTATTCATAAGCCTTATAATGAGTTAACTACAAAACAAAAAAATCTTCTTTGGACAGGAAATAAGTATTTTTATGGATTGAACAAATTTTTTGAATATCTGGAAAAGAAGAAATATAAAATCCAATACAGAGTTATGCTTTCCAGATACAGGGGAAAAACCGTTTGCCCTGAATGTAACGGTACCAGGCTAAAGAAGGAAGCTGCGTATGTTAAGGTGGGAGGGAAGTCAATTCCTGAATTGGTTTTAATGCCAATTGACCAGTTGAGTGATTTTTTCAGTAAGATTGAACTTGAACCATACGAAAAGAAGGTCGGTGAGCGAATATTGTATGAAATTTCAACGCGAATCAGATTTTTAGAAGAAGTAGGTTTGGGTTATTTGACATTAAACCGTTTATCATCTACCCTGTCAGGAGGCGAATCGCAACGGATTAATCTTGCCACTTCACTGGGAAGTAGCCTGGTAGGTTCTTTATATGTTCTGGATGAGCCCAGTATTGGACTTCATCCAAGAGATAATGCTCGGCTCATTAATGTATTGAAATCTTTGCAAAAGCTGGGAAACA
This sequence comes from Bacteroidota bacterium, assembly GCA_051747065.1. Taxonomy (GTDB): domain Bacteria; phylum Bacteroidota; class Bacteroidia; order Bacteroidales; family UBA12077; genus JAGXLC01. The sequence continues at coordinate 5,468 of JBNJFT010000073.1, forward strand.
CTCTTGTAGTTGTCGAACATGATGAAGATATTATAAAAGCGGCAGATCAGATTGTCGACTTAGGGCCGGAGGCAGGAAGGCTGGGAGGTTATCTAATATGCCAGGGTGACCATGAGGAAGTGAGAAATGTTCCCGAAAGTTATACAGGCCAGTTTTTGACAAAAGAGGATTTCATTGAGTTGCCGTCCTGTAGAAGATCCTGGAATAACTATATTGAAGTTCGCGGAGCCCGTGAAAATAATCTTAAAGGAATTCATGTAAAAATTCCACTAAATATTATTACAGTAATTTCTGGCGTAAGTGGTTCGGGAAAATCTTCACTTATCAAAGAAATTTTATACCCTGCTCTGAATCGACATTACAATAAAACAGGAGGAAAACCCGGACGATATGATGAATTATCTGGTGATATTGATTTGTTAAATGCAATCGAATACGTAAACCAAAATCCCATTGGAAAATCTTCCCGTTCTAATCCAGTCACTTATATTAAGGCTTATGATGAAATAAGAAAATTGTTTGCAGATCAACAAGCCTCGAAGATTTATAATTTTAAACCTTCCCATTTTTCATTCAACACGACAGGAGGGAGGTGTGAAGAATGTCAGGGAGAAGGAGTTATCAAAGTAGAAATGCAGTTTATGCCTGATATTACTTTAACTTGTGAAGCTTGTAACGGACATCGTTTTAAAGAAGAAATTTTGGAAGTGAGGTATCAGGATAAAAACATATATGATGTATTGGAGATGACGGTAAATGAAGCAGTTGAATTTTTTGGAAGTGAAAAGACTTCCCTGAATAAAAAAATTCTGGATAAGTTGTCGGTGCTGCAGGCAGTAGGATTAGGGTATTTAAGACTTGGGCAATCTTCCAGTACTCTTAGTGGTGGTGAAAGCCAGCGTGTGAAACTTGCTTCTTTTTTGAGAGGAGAACAACAGAAAAATCCTACACTTTTCGTGTTTGATGAGCCAACTACCGGGCTTCACTATCATGACATTTCTAATCTTTTACGTTCCTTCAATGAGTTGATAAAGAACGGACATACAGTAATTGTAATTGAACACAATATGGAAGTTATCAAATCAGCAGACTGGATTATTGACTTAGGACCTGAAGGAGGAGAAAGTGGAGGGAATATTGTATGTCAGGGAACGCCGGAGGAAGTTGCAGAGGTTAAAAAATCATATACAGCAAGATATCTGCATGCCAAACTAAAAAAGCCTGATTAAACAGGCTTTTTCGTAATCATGAATTATAGAATAGTTCTTTTTTAGTCTTTTTTCTCCTTTATGCCCACCATAATAGCTACACAGCCACTTTGGGGCTCGTCGGTATTTTTCTCACTGTTTTTTACTTTCAGCGAGATAATCAATTGTTGACTTGACTGTGCTTTAAAGTCCCAACTAGATGCATAGTCATCTTTTTCATTATCATAAAGAACATTCCTGTCAACATCTAGTATTTGAAAATGAATATCAGGAAGAGCATCTGAACCACATATATGGACACGGTAATTCTGATTTGCATAAAATGTTTTGTACATTTCAGCACTTTCACCTTCTGTAAGAACAGCTGCATTATAGTTGCCGTCATGAATATATGGAGCAAGTTCCGTTTTACAAACTTGTTGTGCAAAATGTTTGCATTGACTTTTTCCGGTTAATGGAAAAACAAATAGTATTATCAGGATGAAAATTATATTAGATAACTTTTTCATAGTTAGAATATTTTATAATGTGAAATTCTTTCTTGTTTCTTCAATTCTCTTTTTAAGTTCCTTATATATTTCAGGGGTCATTGAAACGGTTGTTTCAGATTTCAGGGTAGTAACGTTGGTTTCTTCGTCTGTAACCGGAACTACTTTTGAGGAAGTAATTTCTATTTTATCATAAATTTTCTTCAGATCTTTTACTTGACTCCTCACAGATTGAATGTCCTTGTCATCTTCGTTTTTTTCAAGTAGTTTGAAAATTGTATTTAGAGCTAGTTTCTGATCAGCTATTCTTGCAATTAGTTCACTATTGTCAATTTCATCCTGTGTGGGAGTGTCACCTACTAATTGGGTGGCAATATAAAGACCTTCAACCCATCCGCCAACTAAAACAATAGTAGAAATAGCCTGCCGGTCATTTTCTTTAAAGAAGGAACTGGAATTCATAATTGTTTCAGAAATAATATCCAGAATAACATCCCGGTTGTTGACATTGGCTTCCAGACGATCTATTGTTTCTTCGTTTATTGCATTTAGCATGCCAAGTCCTTCTGCCATATCTTTGGCGGCATTTATGTAATCAATTGTGGTTTGAGTTTGATCATATAAACTTGAGTAACTCAGATCTGTCGTGTAAACACCCAAATTGATAGCCATGCTTTTATTCGTAACATATTGGGAGGTATGTTGTGTTGGATTTAAAATTTCCGGATTATAATCCTTTCCTGCTTGTTTTAATATCATCGCAACTTCCAATGGCGAAGGCATTGAATAAAACATCTCTTTAACGGCCTTTACATCCTTCACCAACTTTTTGTCTATGGTATCAACTTTTACTGTTTCCTCAGATTCTTTTGAACTTTCTTTGCTTTTGTCTTCATCTTTGTCTTTTTTACATCCTGAAAAAGAGATAATTAAGACACTAAGACATAGTAAGAATAAATTTCTGGATAATTGTATATTCATAATATCGTTTTTTGGTTGATTATGTTAAGCCCTTTATTGTTGGAATAAAAATACAATATTTATTCCAACTTTACCAAAATTTGTATTTTAAAATTCAAAACTAAAATAAAAACAAAAATCATAAATGCCAAAATACAAGATAAAAAGATTTGTTCTAATTTTGCACAAGAATTAAGGAAAGGTTTATGAACGAAAAGAACGAAAAGAACGAAAAGAACAAAAAGATACAAGATCTAAGAGGCAAACTGAAAAGTAAGGATACTAAGACTGTACTTCAGGGTCTTGAACAAATAAAGGAAAATGGAGAACCAGAATTGATCCATGATCTTATTAAAACGCTGGAATCCAGTGAAATAAAAGAAATCCAAAACAAAGCACTTGAAATTCTAAATACTTTGAAATCTCAGTCTGCAGCAAATGCAGTTTTAGATGCTTTAGAACAGGTGGATAATACAGATTTACGAAATAGCATTTTAGCATCCTGTTGGAAGAATGGTTTAGATTATAGCCGGCATTTTCATTTTTTAATTGATATTTTTATCCAAAAGGATTTCACAACTGCTTTGGAAGCATTTACTGTAATTGAAAATGCTACTCAAAACATCTCCAATAAAAGCTTAGATAAGGCTATTGGTAAAATAAAAGATTATCTTGATCAAATCAGTGAGGAAAAGAAGCATCTGATGATGGAGTTGATTTATTTACTCGATAGCAGGAAAACTGAATAATGTTTCCATTTTTATAGATAATTGTTGATAATAGACAAGTTCTGCTTTTTGTTTAGCTTAAACACATAACAAACTGAACAAGGATAAACACCTATAGCACAAGCAAGGTTTTGATAAAAAAATAGTTCATTTGTCGTAAATCTTTTCTTATTACAATTCAATCATTTTTATATTTAACTGCTTACTTTAATAAAACTTGTTTTTTTCTTTATGATTCAATAAATTGTATCAAAATTTTAAAATAATGAGGCCTTCTGTCGTTTATATTTTCTTGTTTTTTTTGGTCCAGAGTTCTGCCATTAGCCAAAACTCTCTGAGTGTTATGGGCGAAGTCTCTGGTTCTTATGGAACTTTGGAAGGAGCATTCATAAAAATAAAGAACGACACTAGTACCGTTGAAACTTATAAAACAAACAGGAAAGGGGCGTTTTATTTTGATTTGAGTTATGGTTCTAAATATTTGATAAGTTTTTCTAGGAGTGGCTATTCTGGTAAAGACATAATTGTCGATACTAAACTGCCGGAAAAAATACCTTCAGACATTAATCAGTTAATTACAATGAAACTTGAGCTAATTGAGAAAAGTGGCGAGTCAGCTCAGCAGACAGAACCTTTGGGGAAAGTTTCGTATGATCGTGTAACGAAGGAATTTAGCTATGAGTCAAAATATGATAAGAATAGCTTCACTAATATCGAAGTAGCAGGTGTTGACTATTATCTTTCTCAAAGGAAAAAGTTAGGAATTCCCGTTGATGAAGAACAGGAAAACTCAGAAGCTTTTGCATTTGATAAAATCTCTAATAAGCAACAAAAATTGGAGTTTTTCGAGAAAATTAAAGAGAAACGAAACAAGTTAATGGCTGATAGCAGCTCTTTTTATAAAGAAGAAAACAAAGAACAGAATCTCGTAAAGGAAATGCCTCTTGATACAGCTATTTCCAGTTATTCTTCTTTTAATATGGATATTGTTGAGGTAATTTTAAATAACAAGAAAATATTACGTGTATATCACCGTGTAAAACACGATTGGGGAGGAGTGTTTTATTTTAAGAATTACCGGGCTATTTCTAAAACATTATTTTATCTTGAAACCGAACTGAAAAAGAAACACCAAAAAAGAAGCACTAGTGTTCACTCAGCCTTTAATTCAAATTAACTTCCCCTGTCTTTTTGCATTATTCGGTCATTCAGTTTATTTGATTTCGTTGATAACCTTCGAAATTCAACAAATTGTTTTCTTATAAATGTGCCCACATATTATTTGTTTAGAATGCTAATCCGGATTTGCTTTTAGTTTCCCGCCTCTTACTGTTGCACCAATTACAATAGCAGCAGACACGATTACTATGTTTTTAATAATATACTGCCCTTCTAAAGTTGGTGCATAGGGAATTTCATTAAATACTTCCGCAGGAAAAAAGAAGAGAGGCGCAAAGGTGCCCAGCATTTGTAAAAATAATAACAATAAAACTTCCCGCAGATATACCCGGAGAATTAACCCTATACCTATTATACTTTCCCATATAGCAAGAATGATCAGAATAGTGCGGGAAGAGAGCAAATCAAAGGTTATTATATTGATGGTTTTTACAGCTATTCCTTCTGCCGCACTTACTCCCGGGAAAAATTTCAGAAAACCGAACCATAAAAAGACAATTCCAATGCTTATACGAAGAAGCAAAATTCCGTATTTGCTCATCCAGTTCGTTAGTTTTATATCAATCTTTTCTGTAAAAGGTGTTTTTATTAACATAATTAATTTATTTGATCAGAACAATTAACATACTTTCTCTTATTTGGCTTTTTTCATGAGAATAACATTTTTTTATAAATATTGTTTACCCATTGGCTTTTCCTTATTCAATGGTGATTTTTATAAGTTTAGTCCGCTTTCAGATTTTCCAAAAATCCGGGATAATAAATTCATAGGTGTACAAAAAACGAAACTTAATTATTAGCGTATAATATAATAAACAATGTCTTGTTATTATATCAGAAAGTATTTTAACCTGAATTATTCAGGTTAAAAAAACAAAAAGAAGATTTATAATGAAAATTATAGGAGTTGTAGGCGGAATTGGTCCTTATGCCGGACTTGACCTTTGTGAGAAGATTATGAAAGAAACCCTGGTTAAATCTGATCAGGATCATTTACCGATTGCTATGCTTTCTGTTCCCGGAAAAATTGAAGACAGGAGCAGATTTTTATTAGGGCAGTCTGAAACGAATCCGGCTTTTGCTGTTTCAGAAGTTATTCAAAAATTACATGATGTTGGAGCCACTCACATTGGGATTCCTTGTAATACTATGCATGCCCCGGAGATTTTTGATACTTTAGAAGATCAAATGATTAAG
>JBNJFT010000074.1:0-11192 GCA_051747065.1 Bacteroidota bacterium
CCCAAACTTACCGGTAGATTTGGAAATCAGAAGAACCGTAGTAAAAAGAATAGCCGATACCTTAGAAAATAAATTTCTTAAAGAAGTAACGCTCAAATACATATAGACAGGCACATTCTTAAGCAGGAACCTGTTGAATCGTAGAAAGTTATCGACAAAATTCAGCAAAGTGATACCCCGGAAAATGCAAAAATGATTAAAAAGCAGGGTAGCAAGTAAGCAGTAAGCACTTTGCAGTAGGCAGTGAATATGCAGCACATAATGGATAAACAAATTGCTCTCCATAATCCGCATTAGAATAACCTAAAGTTTTGTGAGTTCTTTTTTTTCTCGATAATTCCGTAACCTCGTTTTTTGATAATTTTGGTTAATTTTAGTGCTGACAATTATTATTCAGGCTTGTAATAAGCTAATAATTATAGTCTTAAGTTTTTCTGAATGCGCCTAAATAGGTTTTTATAAAACGCTTATTCTTTTAGTTAACACATTAAAATACCAGATACAATATTTTTGTATTTCGTTGATAATTAGCTTTTTCGCATTCTGGGTTCTGGATTCTGAATTCTTATAGAAGTTTAGCTGGTTCTTCTGAAATAGCCTAGATAAAAATAACAAATTCAACACTCTGAAAAATTCCAAAAAAATCACAAAGATTTCTTATCTTCGACCAATATAAATAAAATTAAAATAACTGTTATATGGAAGACATTAAGAAGTATATCGAAGACAACAAGCAACGCTTTTTGGATGAACTATTTGAAGTCATCCGCATTCCGTCAATAAGTTCTGAAAAAGATCACAAAGATGACATGAAAAAGGCTGCAGAACACCTTAAGCAGAAAATCATTGAAGCGGGTGCTGACAAAGGCGAAGTAATGCCAACAGACGGCAATCCTGTGGTATATGCAGAAAAAATAATAGATGAAAACAAACCCACAGTACTTGTTTACGGCCATTATGACGTTATGCCGGTTGACCCGATTGAAAAATGGGACAGCCAGCCCTTTGAACCAGAAATTCGTGACGGCAAGATTTATGCACGCGGCGCAGATGATGACAAAGGCCAATCATTCATGCATATCAAAGCTTTTGAATACCTGACAAAAAGCGGCAAGCTGGATTGCAATGTTAAATTCATGCTTGAAGGAGAAGAAGAAATTGGTTCACCAAGTCTCAGCAAATTCTGTGAACAACACAAAGAGATGTTGCAGGCAGACACAATCCTTGTTTCCGATACAAGTATGATGGCAGAAGATACGCCTTCAATTACCACAGGACTTAGAGGACTTGCTTATATGGAAGTAAATGTTACAGGCCCGAATAAAGACCTGCACTCAGGAATTTTTGGCGGCGCTGTGGCAAATCCTGCAAATGAGCTGGCTAAAATGATTGCTAAACTTAAAGATGAAAACAATCGCATAACCATTCCCGGTTTCTATGATGACGTATTAGAGGCAAGTGAAGAAGAAAGAAAAGAGATGAACAAAGCGCCTTTCGACCTGGAAGAATACAAGAAATCTCTTGATGTCGAAGAAGTAGATGGTGAAAAAGGCTATACAACCATTGAAAGAACCGGAAGCCGACCTTCATTAGATGTCAACGGCATGTGGAGCGGTTATACAGGTGAAGGAGCAAAAACAGTACTTCCTTCTACTGCCGGTGCAAAAATCTCTATGCGACTGGTTCCAAATCAAAACAATGAGAAAATCAGCCAATTATTCAAAGACTATATTGAAAAAATTGCCCCAGATACTGTAAAAGTAGATGTACAAGCTCTACACGGCGGACTGGGATATGTTTGCCCGATTGAACTGCCGGCATACAAAGCTGCCAGCTATGCAATGGAAAAAACATACAACAAAGCGCCAATACCAGTGAGAAGTGGCGGTAGTATACCAATTATTGCTGCATTTGAGCAAATTTTAGACATCAAATCAGTTCTTATCGGATTTGGACTGGAATCTGATGCCATTCATTCACCGAATGAAAATTTCCCACTGAAGCAGTTTTACAACGGCATCGAAACTATTGTACATTTTTACGAAAAATTTGCTGAAATCGGCAAATAATATATAACTACAATAAGTCCGTTTTAATTATCTTTTCAGAATGGACTCTACAATCTCAAAAAAACATCCGGTGTTTGCAAAAGCATCGGATGTTTTTTTATCACCCCCTCCTATCAATGCCCATAAATTAAAATTTAATGTTTTTTCACAATCAACCCTTAATATTTTAGGGGTCAACTCAAATAATTTGTATTTTTGCATAAAACTACTATCAAAACAAAGGGGGTATTATGTCCACAGTTAGATTTAAAGCCATCGAAGAAGTTATAAAAAGAAAACCGCTAGATGTAGAACTACCTTCAGTTAAAACCTCACAATACTTCGGCGAGAATGTTTTCGACAAGCAAAAAATGCAGGAATATCTTTCTAAGGAAGCTTATGACAATGTATTGGAAGCTATCGAGAAAGGCATTAAGATTGATAGAAATTTCGCAAACCAGGTAGCTTCGGGAATGAAAGCGTGGGCAGTAGATCGCGGAGCAACTCATTACACGCATTGGTTTCATCCACTTAGTGGGGCAACTGCAGAAAAACACGATGCCTTTTTCGAGCCAACCGATGATGGAGGCATATTAGAGAATTTCCAGGGAGATATGCTTGTCCAGCAGGAATCAGACGCATCCAGTTTTCCCAGCGGAGGGTTGCGCAACACATTTGAGGCCAGAGGCTACACGGCATGGGATCCATCATCTCCGGCTTTCGTATACGGAAGAACTTTATGCATTCCTACAATCTTCGTCTCCTATAACGGCGAAGCACTGGACTATAAAACTCCCCTTATCAAATCACTGAACTATATCGACAAAGCTGCAACGGAAGTTTGCCAGTATTTCAATAAAAACACCAGCAAAGTTAACATTACACTGGGCTGGGAACAAGAATACTTCCTTATTGATGATGCATTTTATAATGCCAGGCCAGACCTTTTTCTAACCGGACGGACGTTACTTGGACATGCTTCAGCAAAGGACCAGCAATTAAATGACCACTACTTTGGCTCTCTCACCGACAGAGTTAAAAACTATATGCGTGAATTTGAAATAGAAGCCTATAAACTGGGAATTCCAATAAAAACCCGGCATAACGAAGTGGCTCCGAATCAATTCGAATGCGCACCTCGTTATGAAGAAGCCAACCTTTCAGCAGATCATAATCAGATGCTAATGACACTGATGGAAAAGGTAGCGAAAAAGCATAATTTCCGTGTCCTCTTCCATGAAAAACCTTTCAAAGAAATTAACGGCTCAGGAAAACACAACAACTGGTCATTGATGACAGATACAGGCAAAAATCTTCTGGCACCGGGAAAAACACCGAAAAACAACTTCCAGTTTATCACATTTCTTATTAACATAATTAAGGCCGTCTGGGAACATGCTGATCTTCTGAGAGCAAGCATAGCCTTCACTGGCAATGAACACAGACTGGGAGCCAACGAAGCACCTCCTTCAATTATCTCTGTGTTTATCGGGAACAAGCTAAACAAAATGCTGCAGGAATTGGAAGAACGGGTGGATAATTCCAAAATGACCCCGGAACAAAAAGGTGAATTGAAACTGGACATTGGAAAAATTCCCGAGATATTATTAGACAATACAGACAGAAACCGAACCTCCCCTTTTGCCTTTACCGGAAACCGCTTTGAATTCAGAGCAGTGGGATCAACAGCAAATGTGGCTTCGCCGATGATAGCCATCAATACCGCAGTGGCCAATCAGTTAACAAATTTCAAAAATGATGTGGATCAAATTATCGAGAAAGATGATATCAAAAAAGATGAAGCGATTTTACGGGTTCTTAAACGGTACATCCAGGAATCGAAAAACATTCGCTTTGAAGGTGACGGGTACAGCCAGGAATGGATCAAAGAAGCTGAAAAGCGGGGTCTTTCGAATATCTCCTCAATACCCGAAGCACTTGAAGCACTTTTGTCCCCAAAAACCGTTGAGCTTTTCTCTGAGAATAATATCCTGTCTCCAAGAGAATTAAAAGCAAGAAAGGAAATCCGGCTGGAACAATATGCCAAACGAACCCAAATCGAATCCAGAGTTCTCGGGGACCTTGCTCTGAATCATGTTATACCCACAGCAATAAAATACCAAAACACTCTTTTAGAAAACATTAAAAACTTAAAAGAAATCTATCCGGAGGATGAGTTTAAAGAAATGGGTAAACATCAGATGGATACTGTAAAACGCATTTCAATACACATAAATAAAATCCGGGACAATGTTGTCAATATGATTAATGAAAGGAAAAAAGCAAACAAAATAGAAGATGCCAAAACAAAAGCATTGGCCTATGAACAAAAAATAGCTTCTTATTTTACTGAAATCCGCCATCACACAGACAAACTGGAAATAATAGTTGATGATGAAATCTGGCCATTCCCAAAGTACAGGGAAATGTTATTTACACGTTAATTAGTTTTGATTATCAATCTTTTTATTTTAATGAAATTTATATACATTTACGGAGATTAATATGGAACACTAAGGAAATAATCAAGAATGTGTTCCGTTTACATTAATTAACTATTTGAAAAATAAATTTCTCCAATAATGAACCTCAAGCGAATTTTACTAATAGCAGCAATAGGAATCTTTTTTTTGAATTCTGCCAAAGCTCAGATGAAGTTTTACAACAGGGCGGAAGAAACATATAAAGCAGGGCAATACATCGAAGCTGTGGATCAATACAGGGAAGCGTATGATAAAATTCAGGGAAAAGAAATTAAAGCTGAAATCGTTTTCAAACTTGCAGAATGTTACCGAAAAACAGGACAGCCAAGAAAAGCAGAACTTTGGTATAACAATGCCATAAAAAAGGAATACGACAATCCTAAGATATATCTCCATTATGCCAATGCGCTTCTATCAAACGAAGACTTTGAAGAAGCGAAGGAAAATTATGAAATTTATAAAGAAAAAGTTCCTGATGACCCAAGAGGTGAAAAAGGTATAGAATCCAGTGAAAAAGCACAGAAATGGAAAGAAAACCCGAATGGCTACAGAGTTGAGGAAGTAAAATTCATCAATTCGCGTAACAATGATTATTGCCCTACATATTCAAAATCCGGCTACAACGAAATTTATTTTACATCCTCTCGCGAAGAAGCAACCGGAGATGAAAAACATGGAGGAACCGGTGAAAAATTTGCTGATATATTCTACTCTCAACAAGATATGTCAGGGAGATGGAGCGAACCGGAAGGTGCCTCAGACAAAATCAACACCGAAGTAGAAGAAGGCGCAACATCATTCACCGGAGATTATAATACCATGTATTTTACCCGTTGTGAGGTTGACAAGAAAAAAATGCTTGGTTGCAAAATAATGCGTACAAACAAAGATGGAGAAGAATGGGAAAAACCTGAAGCACTGACTATCGCTGAGGATAGTTTTGTTGTAGCTCATCCTTCAATATCTGATGATGGTTCTACTCTCTATTTTGCAGCCAATTTACCTGGTGGGCAAGGAGGAACAGACATTTGGAAAGTAAACAAAACCAACGAAGGTTGGAGCGAACCGATAAATCTCGGAGATCAGATAAACACTGCAGGAAAGGAAGTTTTTCCTTTTATTCATCCAGATGGCACCCTCTACTTTTCATCCGATTCACACGTAGGCATGGGCGGCCTGGACATCTTCAAAGCAACCCCTAAATCAGATGACTCCTGGGAAATAGAAAACATGAGATACCCTGTAAATTCGACTCATGATGACTTTGGCATTGTTTTTCAGGATGAAAAAGAAAAAGGTTTCTTAACTTCTTCGCGAAAACGCGGGGATGATAAGATATTTTCCTTTGTGTTGCCACCCTTAAAATTTAGTGTAGAAGGTGTTGTTAAAAATAAAAAAACAGAAGACCCAATTGAAAACGCCAGTGTTAAATTAGTTGGGAGCGATGGAATGACAATGAGTTCTGAGACAGATGAAGATGGTTCCTTCAAATTCATGTTAAGGCCCGGTACTGACTATGTTTTTGTAGCTTCTAAAAAGAATTTCCTCACCAATAAAGGAAAAGCATCTACAAAGGGCTTAGAAGAAAGCAAAGTGTTCGAGCCTGAAATTTTGCTCTCTTCAATAAAAGAACCTATCGAACTGCCAAATATATTCTATGATTTCGCAAAAGCGGACCTACGGGATGAATCCAAAGAAGCACTCGATAATCTGGTTGAAACCCTCAATGACAATCCACGTGTGGTTATTGAGCTAAGATCTCACACAGACTTCAGAGGTGATCATTGGTCAAACGTTGAACTATCAACAGAAAGAGCTGAGTCTGTCGTAAATTATCTGATTGACAACGGAATTGATCCTGCAAGACTCAGAGCAAAAGGCTATGCTGCAACCATGCCTAAAGAAATAGATTCCAAACTTGCATCTGAATATGATTTTCTAGAGGAAGGAGATGTCTTGACCGAAGAATTTATCAAAGATTTGGAAGAAGAAGAACAACGGGAAGATGCACACCAAATTAACAGAAGGACTGAGTTCAAGGTTATTGCAACCGATTTTGAACCTTAAAATAAGATGTTGTTTTACAAAAAAATCCCGCCTGGCTGGTGGGATTTTTTTTTGTAAAATAGCTATCCAGGCACACTCAGAAGTATAGACAAATATTAAAATGACCAGCAATTAGCTAATGAGTAAGCAGTAAGCACTCTGCAGTAAGCAGTGAACATGCAGCATGTAATGGATAAACAAATTGTTCTCCATAATTTGCAGTAGAATAATCTAAAGTTTTTTTAGTTCTTTTCATAGGTCTATGATTCAGCAACCTCGTTTTTTGATAATTTCGGTTAATCTCAGTGTAATTGACTATCAGAAATAATGAAACAACTCAACATTCCTTTTAACATTAGAATTCTCTCCGAACATACCTGCAAATAAAAACATAACGATTTGTTCTTTTTAATCGGTTTGAATTCGTAATTTTGTGGCCGAAACAAACAGGAAACAATGTCAAACGATACCAGGTACAATAAAAGAGGAGTATCTGCCTCCAAAGAAGACGTACATAACTCAATAAAAAACATTGATAAAGGGCTCTTTCCCGGAGCTTTCTGTAAAATCATCCCGGACATTCTCGGTGGTGACAACGACTATTGCAACATTATGCATGCAGACGGCGCCGGGACAAAATCCGCACTGGCCTATCTCTACTGGAAAGAAACTAACGATTTATCAGTATGGAAAGGCATTGCACAAGATGCAATCGTAATGAATCTGGATGATCTCTTGTGTGTCGGAGCTTATGACAATATTCTTCTCTCTTCGACAATTGGAAGAAATAAGAATAAGATCCCGGGAGAAGTTATTTCAACTATCATCAACGGTACGGAAGAAATATTAGAACATCTGAGAGATTTAGGAATAAACATCTACTCAACAGGAGGAGAAACAGCTGACGTAGGTGACATTATCAGGACTCTCATTCTTGACTCCACGGTTACAGCAAGAATGGAGAAAAATAAAGTCATTGACAACAACAATATTCAATCCGGAGATGTAATAATTGGGCTTTCCTCATCGGGCAAAGCTAATTACGAACAAGAATACAACAGCGGAATTGGAAGTAATGGTTTAACTTCCGCCCGGCACGATGTATTCGCAAATTACCTTGCGCAAAAATATCCCGAAGCTTTCGATCCGGATATTCCCTCCGAATTGGTATATTCAGGGTCATACAAAATCACAGATGAAATAGAGAAACTGGGAGTCGATGCAGGAAAACTCGTACTCTCTCCTACCCGAACGTATGCTCCGGTAATTAAAGAAGTAATTAAACATTATCACCCGGTAATCCATGGAATGATCCATTGTACAGGTGGCGCACAAACCAAAATCCTGAATTTCATTAATAATCTTCATGTCATTAAAGACAATATGTTTGAAATACCCGAAGTATTCAATATAATCAAACAAGAATCGGGAACCGACTGGAAAGAGATGTACCAGGTATTCAACATGGGGCACAGATTTGAAATTTACGTATATCAAGACTTTGCTGAAGATATCATACAAATAGCCAAAGAATTCGGCATCGAGGCACAGATTATAGGTGAGTGCTACAAGTCAGATAATAAGAAACTTACAATTAAATCTCCGTATGGAGAATTCGAATATGTTTAACTCTCAAACTATTCGGGGATTTAAACCAAAAAAAGATATTAAAAAGTGAATTATGACCGAAAATAAAAACATGATTCTTGAAAAACTTGAAGGCGTTAAGCATAGGTTTGAAGAAGTGAAAGAACTGATCACCGATCCTGAAGTTATGGGTGATATGAATAGATACATCAAATTAAACAAAGAGTACAAGGACCTTGAACCCATTATAGAAGCATATGAGGAATATAAAAATCTTCTGGACAATATTCAGTCTGCCAAAGAAATAATCGAAAGCGGAGAAGAAGAAGAACTTAAGGAAATGGCTAAAAGTGAATTAGAAGAACTCAACCAAAGAAAAGAACCACTGGAACAAAAAATCAAAATGCTTCTCATTCCAAAAGATCCAGAAGATGAAAAAAATGCTATCCTGGAAATAAGAGCGGGGACAGGAGGAGACGAAGCCAGTATATTTGCCGGCGACCTTTACCGAATGTATCTTAAATATTGTGAACAAAAAAACTGGAAGGTAAATCTCACACATGCATCTGAAGGAACTGTAGGCGGTTTCAAAGAAATTGTAATGAAAGTAAGCGGGGAAAATGTTTATGGAACCTTAAAATATGAATCCGGGGTGCATCGGGTACAGAGAGTTCCTCAAACAGAAACCCAGGGAAGAGTACACACTTCAGCAGCATCAGTAGCTGTTCTTCCTGAAGCAGAAGAAGTAGATGTTGAACTAAAAGACGAAGAAATCCGCAAGGATACTTTTATGTCTTCGGGACCGGGCGGACAGTCTGTTAATACCACTTATTCAGCCATCAGGCTTACACATATTCCCACTGGAATTGTTGTAACCTGCCAGGACGAAAAGTCACAGCTAAAAAACCTAAATAAAGCTAAAGCTGAGTTAAGATCACGTCTATACAATATGGAACTGCAAAAGCAAAATGATGCCATTGCATCTCAAAGAAAAACAATGGTGTCATCAGGCGATCGTTCAGCAAAGATACGTACTTACAATTTTCCACAAGGTAGAGTTACAGATCACAGAATAAACCTGACCCTCTACAACCTCGATTCTATAATGGACGGAAATATACAGGAAATTATCGATAAATTGCGAATGGAAGAAAACGCAGAGAGGCTCAAAGAAACCGGTTTAGATACTTAATATGGATAGTCAGAAACTTTTCAGCGAAATACAAAAGAAAAAAAGCTACCTATGCATTGGTTTAGACTCTGATATTGAAAAGATTCCTGAACACTTAAAAAAAGAAAAGGAATCTGTTTTTCTTTTCAATAAAGCAATCATTGATCAAACCCATCACACTTGTGTGGCATACAAGATCAATACAGCTTTTTACGAAGCACTTGGTGTAAAAGGCTGGGAGTTTTTAAGCCAAACAGCACAGTACATTAAATCAAACTACCCGGATATTTACCTGATTGCTGATGCAAAAAGAGGTGACATTGGCAACACATCAAAAATGTATGCCAAAGCATTCTTTGAGCAAATGCCATTCGACGCAGTTACAGTTGCTCCTTATATGGGAAAAGACTCCATCGAACCATTTCTTGAATTCCCCGAAAAATGGGTTATCATCTTAGGACTAACATCAAACGAAGGTGCCTCTGACTTTCAGTTTTTATCTTCAGAACAAGAAAAAAAGCCCCTTTATGAAAGTGTTATCAGTACTTGCAGCAAATGGGGCACGAAAGACAACACGATGTTCGTTGTTGGCGCAACAAAAAACGAACAAATAAAAACCATACGTGATATCATACCACACCATTTCCTTCTTGTCCCCGGCATTGGTGCTCAGGGAGGCAGCCTGGAAAAAGTTTCCGATAGCGGGATGAACAATAAATGCGGCCTGCTGGTCAATTCATCAAGGTCCATCATATTTAAAGATCAGTCAAAAACATTTGCAGATTCGGCAGGGAAAGAAGCTGAAAAATTACAGAAAAGCATGGAAAGTCAACTAATCAAACATAAGATTATTTAAAAGTTCTTTATATTTGATTTTTCGTAACAATACTCAAAACAATTTAGTGCATGAAATTCTCATTCAGAAACTGTAGCCAGAAAGAAATTAATTGAACGCAGATGACACAGATTCTGCGGATAAACACGGATTTAATTATCGAAAAAAATCATCTTGTTTTTTTTGATAATCAATGAATAATCAGGTCTATAATTTCAATTTGTTACAAATTAGGAAAATAACTTTAAAATTCAAATGAAAACCAACTTATATGAACTTATATATGGTTCAAAAAAAAAGATATTCAGATGAAAAACGTACCAGAGGCTTTTCTTCATTATGTATGGAAATACAAATACTTTGACCAAACAAATCTAACCACTCAGAAAGGTGAGCAAATAGAAATATTATCTCCCGGCCAGCACAATCGCGACGCCGGGCCCGATTTTTTCAATGCAAAGATCAAAATTGACGATACAACATGGGCAGGAAATATAGAAATACATATACGCTCATCCGATTGGTACAGGCACAATCACAATACAGATAAATCTTATGACAACGTGATTCTACAGGTGGTTCTCCACAATGATCGAAATGTTGAGCGAACAAATGGAAGTATTATACCAACACTTGAGATGAATTTTAATCAAAGCCTGTTCAATAATTATCAAAAATTACTGGATAGTGAACAATGGATAGCCTGTGAAGACAAAATCCCCCAAGTTGATCCGTTATCCCTTGTCTTCTGGATTGATAAACTTGGAGTTGAACGAATTGAAAGTAAGTATGGCATTATAAATAATGCTTTAAAAGCTAATAAAAATGACTGGGAAACCACTTTTTATCAAAAGCTGGCAAGAAACTTCGGTTTTAAAACAAATGGGGAACCTTTTGAATTATTGGCTAAATCACTTCCTATCGAATATCTGGCAAAATGTAAGGACAATTTAACTCAATTGGAAGCATTGTTTTTTGGCCAGGGCGGTTTTTTTGAATCTCAACTCACAGATGACCATTAT
>JBNJFT010000075.1:0-4052 GCA_051747065.1 Bacteroidota bacterium
GATCAAGGCACACAATCAGAACCACATAAATCAACTTCAACTTCTACTACTCAAACAAGTCAATACAAAGATATGGAAACCGAAGAGCTGGAAGACTTACTGGATGAAGCTGTAAAAAATGAGGAATACGAGAAAGCTTCTGTAATTCGGGATGAGATTAACCGCCGTAAAAAAGATACCTGATAGAACTTAATAAACTGATTGATTTATGAAGCTCCTAAAAAGAATACTTGTTGTTTTTTCGATTACCCTCGTTATTGTAGGGTTTTTTGTTTCTCTGAATAAGAGTTTTGCAGAGAATAACCAGCAAAAAGTTTCAGATACTACAGATCAGATAGAGATTCCACAAGCAGATACTGTTCATCCTCTGCCAAATGTCTCGGCTGAAGTAGAAGAAGACACTGCAGCTGTTGCTCCGGAGGACACAGTTTCAAAATCGAACGTTCTCCTGGATAAGTCTAAAAACGGAGGTTTCTCATTTTTAACGATACTCAGAGGTTTGCTGGGTATGTTTGTTTTGGTGGTGATTGCCTGGCTTTTCAGCAAAGACCGTAAAGCGATTGACTGGCTTGTTGTGGGGAAAGGGCTGTTAATTCAGCTTGTCCTTGCTTTAAGTATTTTGTATATTCCTGTTGTTGCTGATGTATTTGATTTTGTCGGCAAGATATTTGTCAAAGTATTGGACTTCACACAGGCTGGTAGCGAGTTCCTTTTTGGCCCTCTTATAGACCAGGATAAGGTCGGTTATATTTTTGTATTTCAAATTTTGCCTACTATCGTATTTTTCTCTGCCTTAACAAGCGTTTTGTTCTATTTTGGTGTCATTCAAATTGTTGTGAAGGGTTTAGCCTGGGTAATGGTTAAAGCCTTAAGAATTTCCGGAGCTGAAAGTTTATCAGTTGCAGGAAATATCTTTATTGGACAAACTGAATCCCCGCTGATGATTAAGAAGTATCTGCCGAATATGAACGATTCTGAAATGTTGCTTGTTATGATTGGTGGTATGGCTACTGTTGCAGGAGGAGTGTTAGCAGCGTATGTTGGATTTCTTGGTGGTGATGATCCGGTTCAGAGGGTCATGTTTGCCAAACACCTTTTGACCGCCTCTGTTATGGCTGCTCCAGGCGCTATAGTGATGTCGAAGATTTTAATACCGCAAACCCAGAAGGTTGATAAGCAAGTGGGTGTTTCTGCAGACAAAGTGGGGAGTAATTTTCTCGATGCTCTTTCTAATGGAACAATCGAGGGGATGAAGCTTGCCGTAAATGTTGGCGCTATGCTGCTTGTATTTTTCTCTTTTATTGCCATGGTTAACTTTATTTTCACGAAGATTGGAGCCTGGGTGGATTTAAATGCCATAATTGCCGATGCTACAAATGGACAATACAGTGAATTATCACTCGAATTTATGCTGGGTTATCTTTTCGCTCCTCTTATGTGGGTTATTGGCGTTGACATTCAGGACATTACCCTGCTTGGTCAATTGCTTGGTGAAAAACTAATTGCCAGCGAATTTGTTGGGTACACAAGTCTTGCTGAGCTAAAATCAACAGGGAGTGCAGCTTTTGGCAGTTTTGCAGAATACAAATCTATAATAATGGCAACCTATATGTTGTGTGGGTTTGCAAATTTTGCCTCAATTGGAATTCAGATAGGTGGAATCGGTAGCCTGGCACCCAATAAACGTCAGTTTTTATCAAGTAATGGAATGCGTGCTTTAGTTGGCGGTACTCTGGCTTCCCTTCTGTCTGCAACAATTATCGGAATGATTTTAGGCTAATTACAATTGAGAGAACCATTAAGAAAAACACATTTTGTACAATTAATAAAGAAATGTTTATAACAAATGAAAAAAAAGAATACGAAATCAATTAAGAATATCTGTTGTATTGGTGCAGGCTATGTAGGCGGTCCAACTATGGCAGTAATCGCACAAAAATGCCCGGAAATAAATGTTACAGTTGTCGACATCAATCCACAACGAATTGAGCAATGGAATAATGAGAATCTTGAGAATTTGCCAATTTACGAACCGGGACTTAAAGAAGTTGTTTCAGAAACAAGAGGGAAAAATCTGTTTTTTTCTACAGACATAGATAAGGGAATTAGAGAAGCAGAGATGATTTTCATGTCGGTCAATACTCCTACCAAAACATATGGCAAAGGAAAGGGGATGGCTGCTGATCTGAAATTTGTGGAACTTTCTGCACGACGAATTGCTGAAGTAGCTACAGATGATAAAATTGTTGTAGAAAAATCCACCTTGCCTGTTCGTACGGCTGAAGCGATTCATTCTATCCTCGATAATGTCGGAAACCATGTGAACTTTCAGATACTTTCTAATCCTGAATTCCTTGCAGAAGGCACAGCTATTAAAGATTTGCTTGAGGGAGACCGCGTACTGATTGGTGGAGATCACAGCACACCTGAAGGACAGGCTGCAATGGATGCGCTCACTGAAATATATGCACATTGGATGCCCAGAGAAAGACTATTACAAACCAATGTATGGTCATCTGAATTGTCAAAACTTACAGCGAATGCTTTTCTGGCACAGCGTGTTTCTTCCATTAATGCCATGAGTGCTGTGTGTGAAAAAACAGGTGCAGACGTGGATGAGATCGCCCGCGCAGTTGGCTCTGACAGCCGTGTTGGCCCTAAGTTTCTCAAAACTTCCGTTGGTTTTGGCGGGTCTTGTTTTCAGAAAGATATTCTGAATCTCGTATATATCTGTCGTTCTCTTGGATTAGAAGAGGTGGCAGATTACTGGGAACAGGTGATCATTATGAATGATTATCAGAAAAAACGCTTTGCTGAAAATATAATTACTACCTTGTACAATACTGTTTCAGGAAAAAAGATTGCTTTCCTGGGATGGGCTTTTAAAAAGGATACCAATGATACGCGTGAAACTGCTGCCATGTACGTAGCAGATTATTTGTTAGAGGATTTGGCAAATATTTATGCCTATGATCCAAAGGTTTCACCAATGCAAATGTATGAGGACCTAAATTATTTGGGTAGCCGATCAGAAGAAGAAAACAAGGAGCTTTTAACACCGGTTAAAGACCCATACGAAGCCATCAAAGATTCACATGCTGTCGCTATTTTGACTGAATGGGACGAGTTTAAAGATTACGACTGGCAGAAGATTTACGATAATATGAAAAAACCGGCTTTCGTATTTGATGGACGAAACATCCTTGATGCCGATAAACTAAGGAATATTGGTTTTATAGTTTACCAGATCGGGAAAGCTGAAAAGATGAAAATGTTTGGAATATAACATTTTAAAGGCTATTTAAATCATTGTTCCTGAGATGCTGTCTTAAGGTTTTTGTTGGGTTTAAATACAGGAATTGCTTTAAGACAGCTTTTTATAATAACATATAGTATCAATTCATTTAAAAAACGATTTAAAATGAAACGAAAATTAACTTTAATCCTTTTGTTTGCTATCCTGCCATTGTTTGGATTTTCAACCGATCCGATCCCTGATTCAACACACGATTACCTGGTGACTATTTCAACTGATTATGGAGATATGAAAATCATGCTTCATGACGATACTCCAAAGCATAAGAAGAATTTTGTCAAACTGGCAAAAGCAGGAGTTTATGACAACTTAACATTTCACAGGGTGATTGATGATTTTATGATTCAGACCGGCGATCCAAAGACAAGGAATAAGCCCGGGGATTATGATCGTTCTATTATTCCAGAAACACTCCCTGCTGAAATCAGGAAGAATCATAAACATGTTTATGGAGCGGTTGCAGCAGCCCGACAGGGAGATAAAGAAAATCCCGAGCGGCGTTCCAGTGGTTCGCAGTTCTATATTGTAGAAAATTCTCAAGGAACTCCGCATTTGGATGGTAAATATACAGTTTTCGGCCAGGTCCTTGAGGGATATGAAGTTATCAATAAAATTGCCGATCAGCCAACGGGGGAAAATGATCGTCCGAAAGAAGACATTCGTATGACTGTCGAAGTTAAAAAAGTCAAACGGGATGAAATGTTTAACTTTTAGCAATGCAAAGAAGCCGCTTAAC
>JBNJFT010000075.1:4152-11171 GCA_051747065.1 Bacteroidota bacterium
GTTCCGATCTTACTTGCAATTTGAAAGAATAAATAGTTTCTTACTTTTCCTTTTCGGCCGAAAATTTCCAGGCTTACTCAAAAGATCGGAACCCGGCGGCTCGCAACCCGAAACCCGGAACCCGAAACTCGCTCCTACGCTAAGCGGAATTTGTAATTCCGCTTGTCACAGCTCCAATCTTTCCATTCAGCAAATTGCATAACTGTCACTTATTCAACAGAATAATCCGGGCGATTCTTTTCCCTGTTTCTCTTAATAACTCAGGAGTTTCTTTGAGTGCCTCGTTCAAACTCATCGGCCTGTTCAGAATGGGAAGTATCAAATCGAATCCCTGGTTGTATAAGGAGTCACTGTCTTCTGTGATTGTTCCGCCAATGGCAATCAGAGGTTTGTTGTGTTTGGTTGCTATTTGGGCTACACCCCACGGTGTTTTTCCATATTGTGTCTGAAAATCAAGCTTCCCTTCGCCGGTAATGATCAGGTCACTTTGTTTTATTTGATTTTCAAGGTTTACGAGTTCCGATACCAGGTCAAATCCATTTTCCAGCGAAGCCTCTGTAAAAGCTTTTATGCACGCTGGCAGGCCACCGGCAGCTCCTGTTCCGGGGGTAGATTCGTCTGAAAATCCTGTGGTTTTTGTTAATAATTGGGAAAGATGTCTGAGGTTATTATCAAAAAACCGAATGTCTTCTTTTTTTGCTCCTTTTTGTGGCCCAAAAACATAAGCTGCTCCGTTTTTGCCTGTCAATGGATTATTAACATCGCATGCAATGCGGATTGTTGTGTTTTTGAGCCTTTTGTCAATTCTTTCCAGGTTAATATGCTTGATTTCACGGAGATTTCCTCCGCGGGGTAAAATTTTTTCGTTGTTGTTGTCGGTGAAGGTTACGCCTAATGCCGCCATTAATCCAGCTCCTCCGTCTATTGTTGCACTGCCCCCGATTCCGAGGATAATTTCAGGGCAATTTTCTTCCAGCGCTGCTTTTATTAACTCACCGGTTCCATAAGAAGTGGTGCGATGAGGGTCTTTTTCCTCGTCATTCAATAGTTCAATGCCTGAAGCAGTTGCCATTTCAATTACCGCTGTATTTCTATTTCCCGGAATGCCAAAGTGTGCTTCGATCTTTCTCATTAACGGATCGTGGACTTCGGTTTTTATTTTGTACCCATTGGTAGCATCAATCAGTGCATTCAGTGTGCCTTCCCCGCCATCTGCCATTGGAAGAATTTCAATGGAGGCTGTGTTAAGAACAGCTTTTAATCCGCTTGCCAGCTGTTTTCCTGCTTCATAAGCACTTAAACTGTCTTTGAATGAGTCCGTGGCGATGAGTATTTGCATAGAACTGAAGTTTTGCCGGATTATTTGTACTGTTTTGCTTCTTTTAGTGTGAAAGCAAAGGAAGTACCTTCATTTTCAGAACTACGGACATTTATAGTTTGATTATGAGCCTCAATAATGTGTTTGACAATAGCCAGGCCAAGCCCCGTCCCTCCTTCTTTTCTGGACCGGCTTTTGTCTACGCGGTAGAACCGTTCAAAAATTCTCGGAATATCTTTCTTTGCAATTCCGATTCCGTCGTCTGTTACTTCAACAAGAATATTTTCACCCATAGGAATGAAAGAAACTTCGGTATTTCCATTTTCCCGTCCGTAATTGATTGAATTGACAATTAGATTGCTCGCCACTTGATAGATGTGTTCCTTGTCAGCCTTTACCTTAATGTGTTTGTCGTGTTTTGTATTTATGGTGAGAGTAGTTCCTTTTTCTTTGGCTTTTAATTCCTGTGATTCTATAACCTCCCTGAATAATTCAACAATGTCAAAAACTTCATAATTAAGTTTTAATTCGCCGGTTTCCAGTTTTGTTATGGCTTCCAGGTCTTCAACTATGGAAATCATGCGGTTTATGCTTTTTTCGGCTTTCCGCAGGTATTTTTGGTTAATTTCCGGGTCGTCAATTGCTCCGTCTTTTAGTGTTAGTACATATCCCTGGATGTTGAAAATAGGTGTTTTAAGCTCATGAGAAACATTGCCCAGAAATTCTTTCCGGTATTTTGCCATCTGCTTCAGTTGCGCAATTTCTCTGGTTTTGTTCCTCGCCCAATCAAGGACTTCATCGTTTACTTCTTTGACGATATCTTTTTCTTCAAGATTTTTTCGTAATTCTTTTTCCGGAATGTTTTTGTTGTGAATGGTTTTATAGATCGGGTTTATCTTTTCGAAAATAAAATTGTTAAGTGTATAGTAAACAGCGACATACACTACTATGAAAATGGATAATATCCCAAAAATAATCGGCAGAACGGAAAATTCTTTTTCTGAAAAAAATAATACCACAAGTACAATAGCAGAAATAGCGGCGGAAGTAAGCGCTATATTTATTGCCGTCTGTTTGGGTGATATTCTCTTCATTGTTAAAAAATTTGGTAAAAACTGTCCAAAAGCAGGTTTACCTTTGAACAGTTTTTTTGTTTTTGTTATTTGTCCTTGTTCAACTGCTGCTGAACGATCTTAGCGACATATTTGCCGATGACATCAAATTCAAGGTTAACCACAGTTCCGGGTTTCATTTCATGAAAATTGGTGAAGTTATAGGTATAAGGAATGACAGCCACCTCAAACGATTTCTCTTTTGAGTTTACTACCGTCATACTCACTCCATTAATCGAAATAGAACCCTTTTCCACTGTAATATAATCTTCCTTGGAAGGATCATACTCGAAACGTAAATACCAGCTTCCGTCTGCTTCTCTTACATCAGTGCAGGTTGCCGTCTGGTCTACATGGCCCTGAACGATATGACCATCCAGAAAACTGTCAGCTTTCATGCTGCGTTCAAGGTTTACTTTATCACCTTTGTTTAATAATCCGAGATTTGATTTGTCCAAAGTTTCTTGTACAGCAGTAACAGTGAATTCCTTTTTCTCTTTATTCACATCAACAACTGTTAAACACACACCATTATGGGAAACACTCTGATCTATTCCTAATTGATCGGCAAATGAGCAGTTCATGGTGATATGAAGGTTGCCGCCTTCTTTATCAAGCTTGACAACCGGTGCAGCTTCTTCTACTATTCCTGAAAACATAACTTCTTTTTTTTTGATTTAGTAAATACTTGATTTGGTAAATGATTTTAAAATAATACCTTTATTTCACAAAAATATATTTTTAAATTTGTTTGTCCTTGTGTAACTTACAATTAAAATTTTTAATAACAATTAATTCAGACTTCATAAGAATTTGCTAAGTTAGAAATATTTTTGTGAGGCTGTCTAAAAAGTCATGGGTAAAACTTGATTTTCAGCAAATCTTTTTTATAGACCTTTTTAGACAACTTCAGCATTTGATAAAGGCAAATAAACCTTTGTTGTCGATTTTTGTAGATAATTTAGTTGTTATTGCGAAGGAAAAAATGACCAGTAAAAACAGAAGAGGAGTGGTACATGATATTTGTTACAGGAGCAACAGGATTTTTAGGAGCACATTTGCTATTTCATTTATTAAAAGCGAATGAAGAAGTGCTTGCACTGAAACGACCAACAGGGAATCTTGATTATATAAGAGATGTTTTTCGCACTTATGGAGAAGGAGAAGAGGAGCTTCTGGAGAAAGTTCAGTTTGTTGATGGTGATGTTCTTGATTATCAGTCTTTATTAAACATTGATTATCCTGTAGAAAGAATTTATCATCTGGCAGCGATGGTGTCTTTTCTACCCCGGGATAAAGAAAAGCTGTTGACCACGAATGTATATGGCACATCAAATGTTGTGAATTTTGCTTTAGAGAAAAAAATACCGGAAATTGTTCACGTCAGCAGTGTGGCAGCTCTTGATCCCATAAATGAAGAGCAGCGCATTACTGAGGAAAATTTCGGCAATAACCCCGAGAGAAATTCAAATTATGCAAAAAGTAAGTTTCAAAGTGAATTAGAGATATGGAGAGGTGTTGAAGAAGGGTTGAAAGCAATTGTTGTTAATCCTTCTGTAATTCTTGGTCCGGGTATGAAGGTTGATGAAGCGGGAAAGATATTTAAAACTGTAAGGAGAGGTTTTGGATTTTATCCTTCCGGTTCTACTGGTTTTGTGGATGTCAGAGATACATGCCAACTAATCATGGAGATTGTTCAAAATGGAATGTATAATGAGCGCTTTATTGTGAATGAAGGAAACTATTCCTATCGAAAATTATTAGGTTCAATTGCTCATTACTATAATGTAGCTCTTCCAAATAAAAAACTCAACCCGGCATGGACCAATCTTTTTTACAGACTGGATTGGTTAAAAACCTTTCTCACAGGAACAAAACGATTGATTACCAAAGAACTACATCGTTCTATGCACAGTAGGACAAAGTTTTCTAATGAAAAAATAAAGACAAGATTGAATTTTGATTTTATACCGATTGAAAAAATGATTCAGGATTCAATTGATTATTTAATTGAATCAGACTGATATAGAATATTAATAAAAAAAACTATGGGCAGTAGTAAGAAGAAGAAAAAATCACGGGCAAAAGGCATTAACAAGTTAAGCCGCAAAGTTTTAGAATTATTTGAAGCTAATCCGAAGCAGAGTTATAATTACAAACAGGTAGCAGATAGATTAGAGATAAAAAATAAACACAAAAAAAAGCTTATTATAGATGTGCTGGACGGACTTGAGGAGGCAGGTTACCTGAATGAAGTAAAACGAGGAAAGTATCAGATGACTGTCAAATCAGGCGATGTGACAGGTCGAATAGAAATGACATCGAAAGGGGAGGGTTATTTGATTTCAGAGGATGTACAGGAAGAAGTTCTGATTTCCAATAATAATCTTCATCATGCATTGCCCGGTGATACGGTTAAAGTTCGCCTTTATGCACACCGAAAGAGCAAAGCCCTGGAAGGTGAAGTTGTTGATATCATTAAACGCGCAAAGACTCGTTTTGTCGGCACTGTTTCTCTTTCAGCAAATTTTGCCTTTTTAGTCACCTCAAGCAGAAGCGTTCCTTATGATATTTTTATTCCGCTTAAAAAATTAAAAGGCGCAAAAGATGGGGAAAAAGCTATCGCAAAGATCACTGATTGGCCTGAACGTGTAAAAAATCCGTTTGGAGAAATTGTAGAAGTTTTAGGGGAGACAGGGAACAACGAAGCTGAAATGCATGCTATATTGGCTGAGTATGATTTGCCACACGATTTTCCCGAATCCATAGAAAGTGCAGCCGCAAAAATCCCGGAAAAAATTCCGGCAGAAGAATATAAAGAACGAAAAGATTTTAGAGATGTTCCAACATTTACAATCGATCCGGCTGATGCAAAAGATTTTGACGATGCCCTTTCTATCCGGAAAATTAAGGACGGGCTTTGGGAAGTAGGCATTCATATAGCTGATGTAACACACTATGTTCAGCCGAATACAACATTGGACAACGAGGCGTATGACCGGGCAACATCAGTTTACCTGGTTGATCGCGTGGTGCCAATGTTGCCGGAACATTTATCGAACGGTGTCTGTTCATTGCGCCCAAATGAAGAGAAGCTTACATTTTCCGCTGTTTTTCATATCGATGATAAGGTGCAGGTGAAAAAACAATGGTTTGGACGAACGATAATCAATTCGGATCGCAGGTTTAACTATGAAGAAGCACAGGAAATCATTGATAATAAGGAAGGCGAACTCAGTAACGAAATTCTGAAGTTGAATGAAATGGCTCAAAAACTCAGAAAGGAGCGCTTTGCCGCTGGTTCTATTGCATTTGAAAGGGTAGAAGTTAAATTCCTTCTTGATGAATTGGGTTCGCCGACTGGCGTGTTCTTTAAAGAGCATAGCGAAGCTAATGAATTGATCGAGGAGTTTATGTTGCTTGCCAATCGAAAGGTTGCCGAATTTGTAGGAAATGTGGAAAAATCAAAAAAACCGAAAACCTTTGTTTACCGTATTCATGACAGACCGGATCCGGAGAAGCTCGAAAATTTCATGGAGTTCATAGAGAAATTCGGTTATACCATTAATACCAAATCGGATAAGGCTATTACTTCTTCGATTAATAAACTGCTGGAAGATGTTGAAGGAAAAAAGGAACAGGATGTTATTGAAACGTTGGCTGTCAGGAGCATGGCTAAAGCAGTGTATTCAACGAAAAACATCGGGCATTATGGTTTGGCTTTTGACTTTTACAGCCATTTTACCTCTCCGATTAGAAGATACCCGGACATGATGGTTCACAGGCTGCTTGCCAAATATTTGGATGGCGGGCGTTCTGCCAATCAACAAAAGTATGAGAAGATGTGTGAGCATACCTCAAATATGGAAAAAATGGCTGAAGAGGCCGAGCGGGCGTCCATTAAATATAAACAGGTGGAGTTTATGCAGGATAAGTTGGGTGAAGATTTTGACGGAATCATTTCCGGTGTCACGGAATGGGGGATTTTTGTTGAACTGACTGAAACAAAATGCGAAGGCCTTGTTCATATCCGCGATTTGGATGACGATTTTTACCATTACGATGAAAAAGATTACTGCCTCATCGGTCAGCATAAAAACAAGAAATACCAACTGGGAGATCCTCTGAGGGTTAAACTCGTGCGTACTGACCTGGAGAAAAAGCAAATTGATTTTGTGCTGGTTGACAGCAAAAATTGATTTTCAAAACCTTGTGAAAGGTTCGCTTGTGTCAGATGTGAGGGGAATTACAAATTTTGAAGTCCGCTGAAGCTGACTCGAATGTGTTGTGGGGCGCTAATTTTCCACCATGCTGAAGAGACTGTGTTAAAATAGAACAACTCATCATCCTATAATTGACTTACGCCGCCATTTATGGCGGTGATTGAGCAATTCTTGCTATCCTGGGCTTTAGCCCGGAAATCACTATCTTTTATAAGTAACTCTAACAAATTTTCCTGGCTAAAGCCAGTTCAAGCAAGAAATGCAGCTGGAATCCACGCCATAAATGGCATGGTAAGTCAGTTGTTAACCGTCAATTTAATTTGCATTTTCACACAGTCTCTGAAGCATGGTGCTAGTCTCATAGTT
>JBNJFT010000076.1:0-11017 GCA_051747065.1 Bacteroidota bacterium
AGAAGAATACTTACCATCTTTGAATTTTGAAAGAACCCTGGAATACTTCTCCTCCAGTACATTTTGTTCCTTTTCTTGTTTTTTAAAGTAATCCGGATCTGATACTACTTTTGCATAGTTTGTTTCCGGATATTTATCAAGAATTTTCTGTTTGTATTTTTCTTTTTTTGAACTTTCTCCTTTTTCTTTATACATTTTGTAAATATAATAGTAGGAGGGAAGTTCAAAAGAATTGTCCGGGTATTTTTGATTTAGTTCATTTAAAGCATCAATTGCTTTTTCATAATTTTCCAGATCATTCATATAAACAAGGCCCACGTTAAAATAAGCTTCCTTAATTTTATTATGAGAAGCTTCTTTGGCAGAGTCAGTGAGCGGGATGTCCTGTGTATAGTAATCCCGGTCGGTTCTGCTATATTGTTCTTTCGGGTCTGCCTCTTCAGCCGTTTCTTCTTCAAAACCATCAAAATCAGAACCTTGCTTGTTGCTTAACCGCCAGTTATCTTCTAATTCCCTGGCCCCCCACTTTCTTTGAAATTCAGCCTCACCTCTTTCTTTAGCTGTCTGGCTATAAAAGTACCAACCGCTGCCGCTTCTGTCTTCTCTCCCTCTTTGCTGGTTTCGGGCTCTCTGGGCTTGATTTTGCCTTTGGATTCTTTCTTCTTCCTTTTTCTTTCGCTCGGCTTCCCGGTGTTCTTTAATTAATCTGTTTATGAGGTTATTTCGTTCTTTTTTTGGGAGTTCAGCTACTTGTAGCAGACTGTCCTGATATTGAATTGTATTTAGATTTTGCACCAGGTTAGTAAGATACCTGGTTTTAACGTATAAGTCAGTATATCCTGGATAGTCGGTTTCCAGAGAGGTCACTGAGCTGTCATAATAAGCTTGTGCCTGTTCATATTTTTTTTGATCAAAATAGATGTCTGCCAGTTCGAGATATGAAAGGCCTTTTTGATTGTCATTCTTTTTGCTTTTTGTTGCTGAGTTCTTGAAATTTTTTATTGCTTCGGGAATATTATCTTCTTCAAGAGAAATGCTTCCCAGGGCATAATAGATTCTGTCAAGGTAGTCCTCATTTTTATCATCTTTCAGCATTTTTTCCAATTCTTTCTTGATGGTCTTTCCTTCTTTTTTGTCAGCTACTTTATGAAGCCAGGCCCGTTTTAATTTGGCGTTGAATTCAATTCTGTAATCCGGATTTTCTTCAATGATATCCCCATACAGTGTGAAAGCCTTTTCTGGCTGATCCTCTGTTTCCCATAACTGGGCAAGGATAAACTGATACCTGTTCTTTCTTTCTTTTTCATCAATGTTTTGAATTGCCTTTTTCAGAAAAGGAATAGCCTTACTTGTTTGTTCTTGTTTTATAAAGAAATCTGCATAAGTAGCAAAGAATTCAGCATTTAATTTCGCAGGGAGTGTATCTTCTTTTTCAATATCTTCCAGAACCTCTTGAGCTTCGCGAAAATTGTTAAGTTCAATGTAACTTCTGGCTAGCCATATTTGATTTTCCAATGTAATGGCCTCATCTTGAAATTCTTTAATTGCATACTCCAGTATTTTAGAAGCTGTTTGATATTCCATTTGCCAGAAGTAAGCTTTTCCCATTAACAGATAGCTGTCATCAACAAACCTGTTGTATTCTGACTTGTCGTAATATTCCTTTTCTTCTTCGGTGAGTTTTCGTTTATCTTGTAGTTTTTCCGGTTTGGCAGTGATTGAATGGAGCTTAACTAGTTTGGTTGCTTTCTCGATAGCTCTTTCCATTTGCGGCTGTATGCCGGAGGATAATTCTTCATCCCCGTATACAAAAAGGGGAAGTGTTCTGGTAAAGTCAAAACTATACCCTTCCTTATAGGTTTCAAGTCCTTCTTTAAAGCTTTCCTGGCCATTAAAGAGAATATTGTAATAGCTTGTAAGATTGTGGTATGACCTCCTGATTGCGGTGTTTTTTTCAGTACTGCAATAAGAAAATAAAAGCCCGGAAAATAAGAATATAATGGTGAACCTTTTTAATATGGATGACTTATTCAATGTATTTCTATTTTTTTATTTAACCGAAATTCTTTTACGTTATTATATCATATAGAAATAAAACTCTTTCCCTTTGATCATATTGTAAGAAACGTTAATAAAACAAAATGTTATTGGCCACCGACAATATGTGTGTCATATTTGGCGCGAACCTTAATTGTTCGACTGTTAACTAATGTCTTCAACCAGTTTTGCTAAAATAAAAAAGACCTGGCAAAAATAAAAAAGGGGACTAATTTTAGCCCCTCTATTTCAATTCAAAGTAAGCATTTTGCTGACATAATATAGAAGTTATAAGCATTCCGATTCTTTTCTCACACAACCCGAAAATTTTACACAGGAAAGCTCTTCCTTAATCATTTTAGCTTTAGCTTTTTTACAAAACCGAGGTTATAAATTTTCATTCGTTGCTACAACTTCTTTTACTTCGGGAACTTCTTTTTTCAGGGCTTGTTCAACGCCATTTTTGAGGGTAAACATGCTGAAAGGGCAAGTTCCACATGCTCCCTGTAACTCAACTTTTACAGTTAAATCATCAGTTATTTCCTTAAGTACGATATCTCCTCCGTCAGCAACTAAATAAGGTCTTACCTTCTCAATTGTCTGAGTAATTTTTTCTCTAATTTCTTTGTTATCCATTTGTTAATTGAATTTAATTTATTTTTCCATTTTGACCCGTTTTGTAGGATCTGATTCTTTATTTCGTTTGTCAACTTGTTGTATTAAATTTTCAGCTAATTCTTTAAACGATTTTCCAACCATAGAAGTTTCATCTGCTGCGTTTGGAATTCCTTTTTCTCCTCCTTCCATTATGCTTTGAACAATTGGAATTTGCCCGATTAGCGGAACATTTTCTTTTTCTGCCAGTTCTTTGCAACCTTCTTTTCCAAAGATGTAATATTTGTTGTCCGGCAGCTCTTCCGGTGTGAACCATGACATGTTTTCTACAAGCCCAAGGATCGGAACATTGATTTTTTCATTTGTGAACATCCTGATTCCTTTAACAGCATCAGCAAGCGCAACTTTTTGCGGAGTGCTGACAATTATTGCTCCTGTGACAGCTAGTTCCTGCACCAAAGTAAGATGAATGTCACTGGTTCCGGGTGGAAGGTCTACAATGAGGTAATCCAGTTCGCCCCATTCACCTTGCTGAAGCATCTGTTTCAGTGCATTTGTGGCCATTGGGCCTCTCCAGACAAGCGCGTCTTCTGCGCTGACAAAAAATCCGACTGACAACATTTTTACTCCGTATTTTTCGATGGGAGTAATCATATCCACATTATCAACTTTTTTGACATAAGGGCGCTGGCCTTCTACATTGAACATTTTAGGAATCGAAGGTCCATATATATCGGCGTCGAGCAAACCGACTTTTGCTCCTGAATTGGCCAGGGCTACGGCAGTGTTTACTGCAATTGTGGATTTTCCAACACCACCTTTCCCGGATGCTATTGCAATGATATTTTTAACTCCGGGTAACATATTTTCATCTTCCGTTTTTTCCTGCTTTTGTTTCTCAGGAACTTTAACTGAAATATTTCCTTTTATTTCCGCTTCTTCGCCTAACTCTCTTTCTATTGCCTGCACACAGGCTTTTCTGACGGAATTAATGAAGGGATCATTGTTTTTTTTAAAATGTAAATTAAAACTTATCTTTTTGCCTTCAATTTTGATATCATCCACCATTCCCAGGGAGACAATATCTTCTTGCTTTTCAGGGTGTTTTACTTTTCTGAGTATATCTAAAATTTGTTTATTTGAGTAGCTCATAACGGCTAATTTTAATTTGATTTAAATAAACGGCAAAGTTAAGAATATTTTACCAAAACACCTAAAAATTAACCTTGTAACTCTTTTACCGGGTCCCAAAATAATTTGTTAAAATGCAGCACTTTATCGCTTTTTACTTTAACGTTTTCGTTTTCCAGTAATTCCTTCATCACTGTGGAGCCAGAGAAATGATTTTTTCCTGTGAGAAGTCCGTTTCTGTTAACCACGCGGTGTGCAGGAATAAATTCTTCCTGAGCATGGGAGTTATTCAGTGCCCAGCCAACCATGCGTGCTGCTCCCGGAGCTCCAAGGTATCGTGCAATTGCACCGTAGGACGTAACTCTGCCACTGGGAATTTTTTTGGTTACCTCATAGACTTTTTCAAAAAAGGAAGGGTTATTCTTCATCTGGTTCTTCAAGTGTTTTAGAGGGGTTCAGCCGAAAACAAACATATTTTATTTTCTTGCCCATTTCAACAAACTGCTGTTCATAGAAAGTTTGGATGTCACGTAGAATTTTCATGTCTTCTTCTGTTGAATTGTGGACATCTTCTGCGAGTTTGATTACCGGGAGATCATTTTTTTCAATGAGCTTTTTAGTGTAATCAAACAGTTCTGCATTGTCTGTTTTCAGGTGAACCAAGGCATCAGGGCGGAGAAATTTACTGTAAGCATTCAGAAATCTTGAAGAAATCAGACGTTTTTTTGCTTTTTTGGGCTGTGGGTCGGGGAAAGTCACCCATATACCGTCGATTTCGTTTTCATCAAAAAATGAATTTATAAAATCAATTCTGGTTCTGAGAAAACCTGCGTTTGAAATATTATCGCGCACGGCAATCTTTGCTCCTTTCCACATCCGGGCGCCTTTTATGTCTATACCCAGGTAATTTGAATGGGGATTGTGTTTAGCCAGGTTTACTGTGTATTCACCTTTTCCGCACCCCAGTTCCAAAATAAGAGGCTGGTTATTTCCGAAAAAGGAGGACTTCCATTTACCTTTAAATTTATGATTTTTGTTGAAAATTTCATGAAAACCCGGTTCGATCACATTGGGAAATGTCTTCATTTCCGAAAAACGTTCCAACTTGTTTTTTGTCAATTTTCTGGCTGTTTTGCAGTTTCTATTTCAATTCCGATATCTGAGATGTTTTCAAGTGTTTCTTCTCTCATTGCTTGCTTTACCTCAATGGAGTACGTACCGGTGTTAGGAAACCTGACAAAACGCTTAAATGGAATTTTATTTTCGTAGATATCTCCCCAACCTTTGCCGTACCAGTGTCCTTTTTTATCCGCCAGCATACATTCAAATGTGTCCTTCACAGTGTGTCCTGCAGGCGAGGTTGTTTTGACAAAAAGGAAAAGATTTCTGTAATTATATTGAGAGTTGTGCCTGAGATTAATAAAAACATCATAGGGCTGCAAAGTGTCTTCAACCTGAAAGTTAAAGTTAATCACATTTGAGGCATCCCATTTGGAACCTTTGATATCATGAGTGCTGTTGTATATTTCATCTTTGTTACAAGCTGAAAATGCAAATAATATAAAGACGAAAAATATAAGAATATTAGCTTTTTTTCCCATCAGACTTTTTTTTACGTTTGTTCTTTTTTGACTTTTTCGATTTTTTCTTATCTTCTTTCTTATTATTTTTTTCAAACCGGTCAATACTATCTTCACCCACATCATTTTTAAAGCCCAGAGGTTGTTCTAGTGCTGAGGTTTCATCGGTAAGCTTTTCAGGTTTATCTCCTTGCTTGTTGACTTCAATGATTTCTTTTACACGTTCAACCGTAACGGGAATGAGATTTTCTGAATAAGATTCGCTGTAGGAATACCAAACAATTTTTTTAAAGATGTCTGTCTTTTGATAATGAGCGGTTCCTTGTTTTGTTTCTAAGGCTATATCTGTGTTTGGAAAATTTTTCTTGGCATCAAGATAGCTGTCCAGTTCGTAATTCAGGCAGCATTTCAATTTTCCACATTGTCCGGCCAGTTTTTGTGGGTTCAGCGATAATTCCTGATGACGAGCAGCATTCGTTGTGACAGAAACAAAATCAGTGAGCCACGTGGCGCAGCACAATTCTCTGCCACATGAAGCAATTCCGCCAATTCTGCCAGACTCCTGCCGTGTTCCTATTTGCCGCATCTCTATACGTATTTTAAACTCTTCGGCTAAAATTTTAATCAGCTCTCTAAAGTCAACCCGCTCATCGGCAATGTAATAGAAAATCGCTTTGGTCTTATCCCCCTGATATTCTACATCGCCAATTTTCATGTTGAGATTAAGTTCGTCGGCTATTTTTCTGGCTTTAAGCATTGTCACCTTTTCTAAAGAAACTGCCTGACGCCATTTTTCAACATCTGAATTCTTTGCCTTGCGGTAAATTTTTTTAAATTCAGTATTTGCAGCAGAAACATTTTGTTGCTTTAGCCTTCTTTCTACTAATTCTCCTGTCATGGAAACTATCCCAATGTCGTGTCCCGGAGAAGCTTCCACGGCAACAATGTCTCCTTCTGTTATACGAAGATTATTGGCGTTTTCAAAAATTTCCTTTCGGGTGTTTTTGAAACGTACCTCAACAAGATTGGAACTGTCCCGGGTTGCCGGAATGTTTTTAAGCCAGTTTATTGTATTTAGTTTTGTGTAATGCTCGGGTTTGCAAAAGTCACAAAACCAATCTTTATTGTTATGCTGGCTTGTATGTTGATTATATTCTATATCGGTTTTTTCTTGATTATCCATAATTCCTTCTCCTTTTTATCAATCTTTCAAACAGTCACTTTATCAAGGATATTTGACCCTGCAAAGTTAAGGAAAATTATAATCTTAACAATTTCATAAGCTTAATGGAAAGGTCAAGAAAAACTACTTTTGCATTCGCATTCATTTCTATATCCCTGTAAGCTTTATTGAATTCATTATAAATTTTCTTGGCATTATTTTCATTAATAAATTGAGCAAATTTTTGTGAGAAATCTTTTTCGTCTTTTGTTAAATACACAATTTCTTCAAAATTGAGATTTAACATAAAATTTTCGCGAACCATGCGGGTTGCATAGTCTAAAAATAGCTTTATGTTTTCCCGCCCAATGGATGCTGTATCGTCCACCCACGATAGAATTTGCGTTACTTTTCGCCCGTAAGACAAACGCATTAGAGAAACAAAACGATTGAAATTTTCCTTTTCTTCTTCACTGATACTGGAATAGTATAATGCATCAATGTAACTTCCGTTGGCGAGGTGAACGATTTCCTGGCTTTTTGAAGAGTCCATTCCAAAATGATCACTAATGGCATCAAACATGCTTTGATCATCAATTCCCGGAACTTTAACCTTTTGGGTTCTTGAAAGAATTGTGGGAAGAATAAGATCCGTGTTTTCTGTCACTAATAGGAAAATCGTGTTTGGAGGAGGTTCTTCAATCATTTTCAGCAATTTGTTGGCAGCGCTTCTGTGCATTCTCTCGGGCAGCCATATTATCATCGTCTTGTACTCACCTTCAAAACTTTTATAGTTGAGCTTCCTGATAATATTTGCACTTTCGCTGGTAGGGATAATCCCCTGTTTGTTTTCAAGTTCCAGCTTTTTATACCACCTTTGGGGGCTTAAGTAAGGGTTTTCAAGTAATGTTTCCCGCCATTTTTTCAGATAATTATCACTCGTTTCCGGATTTGTTTCCGATGCTTTTTTTACGGGAAAAACAAAATGCAAATCGGGATGCGTCAGTTTGCGGTATTTTCTGCAGGAAGGACAAGTGCCGCATGAATCTCCCTCTTGTTTGTCTGTACAATTTAAGTATTGAGCGTAAGCAATAGCAAGTGGCAATTTCCCCGACCCGGCAGGGCCCAGGAATAGTTGTGCATGGCTGATTCTTTGTTCTGAAACAGTATTGATCAGTTGTTCTTTTATTTTATGTTGACCGATAACTTCCTTAAATTGCATCTTGATTTAGCTTATTTTTATTGTTTTATTATCTTAGATCACCAAGAGATAAGTAATTTTCAAAGGTAATTAAAATATATTTTTTATATTTAGAATCATTAATAAAACCATAGTATAATATGTATTCAATAGATAATTACAATTTTAAAGATAAAAAGGCGCTGATTCGTGTGGATTTCAATGTTCCACTGGACGAGAATCAGGAAATAACTGACGACACACGTATTGTGACAGCACTGCCTACAATTCAGAAAGTGTTAAGCGAACAGGGATCCGTCATTTTATTAACTCATTTGGGCCGCCCAAAAGGCAAATACGATGAAAAGCTTTCTGTAAAACACATTGTCCCGTATCTTTCAAAAATTTTTGAAAAGGAAGTTAAGTTTGCAAGTGACTGTATCGGCGAAGAAGCAAAGGAGGCCGCACAAAATTTGAAGCCCGGGGAATTGCTTATTATGGAGAATTTAAGGTTTCATCCTGAAGAAAAAGCGGCAGATGAAAATTTTGCTAAACAACTGGCAGAGCTGGGAGATGTTTACATTAACAACGCTTTTGGAACAGCACACCGTGCACACGCTTCAACTTACACCATAGCACGTTATTTTAAAAAAGACAAAATGCTTGGCTATCTCATTGAAAGTGAGATAAAAAATATTGACAGGGTGCTCAATGAACCCGAGCATCCATTTACTGCGATTTTAGGAGGATCAAAGATTTCTACTAAAATTCATATAATCAAAGCACTGATTGAGAAAGTGGATAACCTGATCATCGCCGGGGGAATTGCTTATACTTTTAGTAAAGCTATGGGCGGCAAAATTGGAGATTCTATTGTAGAAGACGACTATTTGGATGTAGCCCTTGACATTGTTGAAAAGGCAAAGAAGTATAAGGTGAATTTATACCTTCCGACAGACTGCGTCATTGCTGATGGTTTTAGAAACGATGCAAATATAAAACACACGGAAATTGACAATATACCCGATGGCTGGATGGGCATGGATGCAGGAATTAAATCGGCTAATCAATTTACGCAGGTGATCGAACGTTCGAAAAAGATTTTATGGAACGGGCCGATTGGAGTTTTTGAAATGTCCAATTTTTCAATGGGAACTTTAAAGATTGCTATGGCGGTTGCTTCTGCCACGGACGAAGGGGCGTTTTCTCTGCTTGGCGGCGGAGATAGCATTTCGGCAGTGAATAAATACGGACTGGCTAACCGGATTAGCTTTGTCTCAACTGCTGGAGGAGCCCTGCTTGAATACCTTGAGGGTAAAGAACTGCCTGGTTTAAAGGCAATTCGTGAACAATTGACAATTGACAATTATAATTTCGAGGGCAAGCGTGCACTTATGCGTGTTGATTTTAATGTTCCGATGGACGAAGGCCATAATATTCTGGATAACACAAGGATAGTCACGGCACTCCCCACTGTCCGTAAAATTCTTACTGACGGAGGTTCTATCATCTTTCTAACCCACATGGGAAGGCCAAAAGGAAAATATGTGGAAAGTCTGTCTTTAAAACATTTAGTGCCTTATCTTTCCAGGCTTCTGGATAAAGAAATAAAATTTGTTGATGATTGCCTGGGAAGGCGTGCGAAACTGGCAGCCGAAAATCTTCAACCCGGTGAGATATTATTACTTGAAAATTTAAGGTTTTATGAACAAGAATTAAACGGAGATGAAGAGTTTGCACGTGAACTTTCAGAATTAGGTGATGTTTATATTAACAATGCATTTGGAACAGCCCACCGTGCGCATGCATCAACATATACTATAGCGGAATTTTTCCCGGATAATAAAATGTTTGGGTATTTGGTTGAAAATGAAATAAATAATATTAATCGCCTTGTAAAAAATCCTAAACGTCCATTTACCGCAATTTTAGGAGGAGCACAAGTCTCCACGAAGATACATATTATTCTTGCACTCCTCGAAAAAGTCGATAACCTGATTATCGCCGGCGGTATTGCATACACTTTTTCAAAAGCGATGGGAGGTGATGTTGGAGATTCACTTATTGAAGAAGATTATGTAAACGTAGCCAAAGAAATTATTAAGAAAGCGGAGGATTTAGATGTGAATCTGTTGTTGCCGACAGATTGCGTAGTTGCTGACGACTTTAAAAATGACGCGAATATCAAGCACCGCGACATAAGACAAATAGGCAAAGGTTGGCGCGGAATGGACATTGGAATAAAAAGTGCCAATAAGTTTGCTGAAGCCATAGAAAATTCAGCTTCAATCTTATGGAATGGCCCGATTGGTGTATTTGAAATGTCGAATTTTTCGACAGGGACTTTACGGGTCGCTATGGCAGTAGCCAGGGCAACTGACAAAGGGGCGTTTTCCTTAATCGGTGGAGGCGATTCGATTGCTGCAGTGAACAAATACAACCTTTCTCATAAGATTAGCTACATTTCAACAGCAGGTGGCGCCCTGCTCGAGTTTATTGAAGGCAAGGAGCTGCCGACAATAAAAGCCCTCAGAGAAAATAATATTTAAAAAACAAGGTTCGTTCAGGTATACATAACGGGTTTATCAGCAGACTTTTTTGTTTGACAATAAAGAACATCTTTTGTAATTTACATGAAAATAAAATCCAACAGATATGATTGAAAAGTATAACATTCCACTAATTCAGGATGCTGATCTTGATGGTAAGATTGTTCTTGTACGCGTTGACCATAATGTAGTAAAAAAAGGAGAGATACATGACCCGTATCGTATTGACGCTACGATTGGCACCATGTATCATATAAACGCAAAAGGAGGTAAGATAATTCTTATGACGCACGTGGGACGCCCGCGGGATAAGAAAACCGGTGAGATTGATATTGACGAGGGAACTTCCGTTCAACCAATTGTTGATTATTTGCAGAATAAGCTTCATATAAACATGAAAATACCCGAGTTCCAGCAGCATGGCAAACAAGGCTATCTGGGTGTTGAAACTTCTGTAAACCATTTGATACGAGAACTGGAAGATGGACAGATTGATGGGATTTATTTGCCGAACACTCGTTGGTTTAACGGAGAAGAAGCAAAAGATGAAAAAGCTGACCGATTTGCTCATCAATTGGCGGGATTAGCCGACATATTTGTTAACGATGCATTTGGCTCATGGCAGCCTCATGCTTCTACTGTCGGGGTGAATAAATATCTTCCTGCTTATGCCGGATTTCTTATGCAGAAAGAAATTGAAAACCTGGAAAGAATTTATAATCCTCAAAAGCCTTTCGTAGCAGTTGTTGCCGGTGCAAAATTT
>JBNJFT010000077.1:0-11017 GCA_051747065.1 Bacteroidota bacterium
GTTCTTCCGTTGGAGAATTGTGTTCGAGAAAGAAGACCGAGGTCAACACGGTCATGTAGATAATATCTTGCTCCGACATATACTTTTGGTCCTAAAAAATGAAGAAACCCCTGGTCAGAATATTCCATCTCTACTTCTTCTTTTAAGGAATCTTCTATGTTTTCCATAGGGTCTGATTCTTCCTCGTTGCCAAACTCACCGCTGACATCAACTCCTGTAAATGAGTATTGACCTTTAATGGTGTAATTATGAGCGGAATTATTATTATAGTTGATGAAACCCAAATCAACAACGCTTGCTGATAAGAGAAGATCATCCATTACTTCATAAGTGGCACCGAAATCAAGTGCAAACCCCGGGTTGGAAGTTAGGTCAGAAACTTGTATATCCCTGCTATTGATATCCTCTATATGATTAGAGCTATCTGTGTTTACGGTAACGGGGGCAGAACCTTGTAAGGAAATATCGGAAGTTAGTGATAAAGAGTCACCTTCCTCACTTGTGTATAGACCTAAATCAAAATCTTTGCTTTTAAGAAGTCCCAGTCCATTCAAATATTTGACATTTATTCCAAAAGTTAATTCATTGCTTATTTGTTGCGAATATCCCAGTGAATACTCCAAATAATGGTTTGAAAAGACTGAAAAATTTCCAAAATGTGCAGTTTCACCTTTAAAATCTTCATTTCCTTTTAGCAGGATTGTTGCTAAGTCTTTTGGGTAACTCATTCGTATATCTGATTTCTCCTGGAGTCTGAGAGTGAAATAGCTGTCTCCGGCACGGACACCTACATTAAAAAAATTAGTTGAAAATTCAGTGAATATATCATTATCGGCATTTAATTTATTAAGAAAGTTATCAATATTGTATGAGGGATGCAGAAAGGTAATTTTAGAACCAACCTCTTCACTTTCAAATATAACATCATTAAAGCTAAGCGTATTATTTCCAACGTTCAGATTAACATTAGAAATTACGGGGAATCCAAGATAGAAATTACTGACCGGCTGAATTGCAGGATTCATGGAAGTGACCTGTGGCAGCCTTTCCATATAATATAACGACTGACTGTGTTGTCCTATAGTAGTCAGTGCTATAGCAAAAAGGAAGAAGTTAAGGAGTAATAATTTCTTCATTTTAAAATGCGTTTAATTATTTATTTAAATTTAAATTAAGTTTTGTTTCTATATTCATTCTGAATTTGAATGTATAATCCGAGTAAAATTTTACTTTCTTGTCGGGATCAGTCGAAAAGTCTGATGTCTTCATGCTGGCTTCAAATACCGCATTTCTTACCCTTTCCAGATCGCTGATCTCGTTTTCATCGAAACTCATTTCAGATAACTTTTCGGTAAGGGTTGTGACTTTTCCTGCATTATCGGTAGAAGCTGACTTTATAACAGGCCTGTCATCTTCATTAAACAGCGTATCTACCATCTGATAGGTGCTATCAAGAAAATATACCTGAAAGTCGACATCAGCTGGTAATCCGTTAAGGGTTTTGAATTTAGTGATTACCTCTTTGATTTCTTCCTGATCTTCCCCGATTAAATCACTCATATCTAAATCTACTGTATCTCTTAATGATAAACCTTCAGCGCGTAGGTGCAAGGGTAAATATAGTTCACTAAGAACGTTAAACTGGCTTTTGTCGGTTACGAAATTATAGTAATCGAGATCATCCAGGTTTCCATCCGGGTTTGACATCCCCTGGCTTGTAAATTTTATGTGAGTAGGATTTGTTGCTAATGCTTCACTTAAATTACATATACTGTCACTAATGTTTATAGTCTCTTCTTTGGTTTCGCCAATTTCATTTTCACTGAATTTGGGATAGTTTATATCAAATATGTTGGATGAATTTTCAAATGTTATATCTGTGGAGTCTGTAGAACCTTCTCTGTAGGCTTTAGCGTCTTTTAATTCAATTTGAATGGGGACACCATAGGAGTTCTCTATCAGGAATTTAAATTCAGGTTCGGCAAATTCTACGGTTCCTTCTTGTGTTTCTCCAAACAGTTCAATTGGAATGCTTCCTTCCTCTTGCATAAGGGTTTCCTGTCCAATGTAACCGTATGCGCTTTGCATGTCCACGTTTTCAATCATTGTCGCTATGGAAATTTCTTCATCTTCATTTAAATCATTGCCTGTGCCATTTATGGTAAGCTCATAATGCACCCGGAAATATTTGTGGTCAGAAGTATCTGGTTGGAATGTACGTATTGTGTAACCATTTAAATCATTCGTCAATTCTTCATCGTATGGGACATCACCAGCAGAAATATTTATGTTGTCCTCTAAAGGCTGTCCATTTTTTACAATATCTGTGTAGGTAATCGTGAGTTCTATATCATTCTGGATATCAGTTGATACATGTTGTATTAGGGTGAACTGGTCTGTTATGATTGAATCCAGCTGTTCCTCGTCTTCATAGGTGATTCGGTGCATTGTATCCTTTGACACGTTTGTTGTATCATTGAAGTTGTTTATTGTGGTGGGTACTTTGTATAACAAATCAAAATAATCCTGATCCGGCAGATTTACTGTATCCTTTGCCTCAACTGAATATAGGGAATCCGTGTAGACCAAATATAACAGCCCATCTGCATCTGAATTGATGACGCCGGTGCTGTCAAATGTTTCCAATAGGTCTTTAGTAGTCAACTCTCCCTTAACAAGAGGGGCAGCCCAGCTCTGGCCAATTTCCTTTTCCTCTGAAAGATCGCTCATGTCAAATTTATCTAACTGGCATGAAGTTATCAGTAAAAGGCTTGCTAATAAAATGTAAATATAGAATGTAGCTTCTTTTTTCATAAACGGTCAGATTAGATTTCAAAAATAATTAATTTACTGAATAATTATATAAAAAGTTATACTTATTTCCTACAACCAGGTTGAATTTTCTACTTGATTTCTCCAGAAAACCAATACTGAAAGGAGTATTTCCTTCCAGGGGAAATCCTTTGTATATTTCGCCATTGCTATTTAAAAGATAGATTTTATTAGCTTTTTTAGACACTACACCTATTTTTCTTTCATTGTACGAAAAATGAAAGTATATGGGTTCATGATCAATGGAATTTTTAAATTCTTGATCAAAAAGTTTTTCCCCGCTTTCTTCAAAAACATCGAGTTGTTTATTGTCTGAAAATATCATTTCTTTTGCCCCATCGCTATTTATATCTTCATGGAGAAAGAAATGTTCTTCTGAATATTCATTGTAATTCACACTTTTTACTTCTCCGTCAAAATAAAAATGGTGTACTTTGCCATTTTTGTCTGTTGTTACAAGGTTGGCATCTTGTATTGTGTCGCCGTGATTTAAATAGAAACGGTTGTTTTTTGATTTTGCTATTTGATTTTCAGGTTTTACCCGGACATTCCCTCTTCTGTTTAGTATGTAAACACGGTTTTGATCTGCAAGAACAATATAGTCTTTTGTTTTAACACGGAAATGCTGGACAGGGCTTGTTACCTTTGTATCTGTTTTTCCAAATTGCCAGCCTTCCACACTATTGCCTTCTATGTTGTAATTGTAAACTTTTCGGTTTTCGCAGGGAACAAATACCCGATACTTTTTATTATCGGAATAATCAAATACAGAAAGTTCTGTAACGGCAGGAGAAGGTAGGTTAACCGGATACCGCTCTACATAGTTTCCGTTTCTGTCGATCAGGTGAATTTTGTTTTTGGTGTTAAACAGCATCTGCTTTTTCCCGTTTCTGTAATAATCTACCTGATGTATCTCGCTGATAATTTTTTCACTGAGTTGTTTTTCCCAAAGAATTCTACCTACTTTATTAATGAGGTAGATTTTATTTTTGTTATCCTGAATAAAAATTTCATTTTCTCCTGTATAATGGTTAGTAACTAAAGCCGGTTTCATATTAATCGTTGTGTCTAAGTGGCACTCCCATGTTGTTTGTGGATCTTTATCAATTGTTGGAATGTATTTAATGAAAATGTTGTTGTAAGTCATATCTCCGTTGCCCGTGATTTGATAGGCGATTGCCTGAAATTTTCGGATTTGTTCTATGTTTTCCTGAATGCCTTTATCAATGTTTTCTTTAAAATAACTTCCAATTAAACGTGGGGAACGAAACATATTGGAATAGAAGTGGAAATTTGATTTTTCCGAGATATAATCGGTAAATTGTTGGTATTGGTGGTCATTATCCAATGTCTTGTTAAGTATATTTGAATGAATAAATTTCTCGAGCATTTTAGGAGAGCTGCTGAACACAACGAAATTATCCACAAAGGTAAAATATTGGTTGCTTATTCCTTTGAAAAGATCTCCGAATATATCCTCAAATAAGTATTCTGCAGGTAGTTTAAATGCTTCATATTTTGTTTCCTTGTCGATTTTCATTTCTTCTTTATATTCTGATATTCCTGATTCTGAACATGCCTTCCTGGATATGGGTTCCATTTTTTTTCTGGCAAAACGTTTACTTTTTGTTTTTAAAATGATGAATGCTTTTTTTTGAGGATGCTCAGCATTGCCTCCTAAAAAAGTGATCCCCAGCTCTTCATCAAGAATGTTGTAGAGGGTAGACTCGGGATCAAATCCATATTTTGTATTAATTTTTTGATTATTTTTGTTGTAGGTATCCATCTCTCCTGTTTGTTTCAGGAATTCTTTGTAGTCTTTTTTGTATAAATCTTTATCGCTAATTCCAAGTGTTGCATAAGCAGATGTGTTCGCGGGTAAAATGGAAGGTATTTCCTGTTCAACAGGAGCTTGATTGCTGAAAATATCAGTCATTTCTTTTTTCCCGGAAGTACCACCTGTAAAGCCATTGATCAGGAGAGCCTCCTTTTTTACATTGATATCTAATGCGGACCATTTAGCAAAATTTACGAGAGATGATGCTTGTTCTTTTAGATTATTGTTGAAAATTATTTTTATTAATTTGGGCAGTTCCGTGTAATTCAGATAAAGGTTCCCGATCACATTTTTTCCGGCTGTTTTATGGATCCTTTGAAAGCTTTCTTCGTCTTTGATGGATTTTTTTACAGATACCGAACGAAC
This sequence comes from Bacteroidota bacterium, assembly GCA_051747065.1. Lineage (GTDB taxonomy): Bacteria > Bacteroidota > Bacteroidia > Bacteroidales > UBA12077 > JAGXLC01. The sequence goes on from JBNJFT010000077.1 coordinate 5,036, forward strand.
AGCTTTTTCCACAAGAATGCTGGATTTACTTGCTACCAAAGTCCCTTTTATAAATCCATAAGTAAAAGATTTGTTTCTGTCTATTTGTATATTGTATAGTTTGGTATTGTTATAAGTTCTTGAACTGGTCTGATGGTTTTTCTGAGCAGCCCATTTTGTTAAGTAATTTTTAAGATGGTTCTGTTCCCGATGATTTTCAATCTCCATCATGTACAGAAAGTTCAATTTTGATTTTCCCTGTTTTTTGCCGGCAATGATTATTCTTTTTTCACTGAAATGATTTTGAAGCGTTTTATCCTTAGAAACTATTGAGTCTAACTGGTAAAGTTGTTTGTCGAATTTGTTAATTCCTTTAATGTTTTTCAACTCTTCCCAAATGGCGTTTTTGTGGGTGAGCTTTTCCAGAAAGTTTTTTGAATCCTTAACATCAATAAAGAAAGCTATGTCATTGGGGATGATTTTTAATACATCAAAGTCAGGAATTCTTTGTTTTTTGAGGTAATAAAATACTCCTGCTATTGAAATTAATATGATTGCGGCAATGATCAATGCTGTTTTCTTCATTCTTTGTCTTATTTTATCTTATTTTGATTAATCCTTATCTGGGTATATTCATCTAACATAATTAAATTATTACGAATAGCAAAAATAATACTTCCATGAATCAACTAAAAATTAAATTGTATTTTGATGATTGATCGAGTGCTTTTTTTCATAACAATTATAGTGTTTTCTTTTGAGGTTGGTTATTCCCAAACCTTAAAAATTTTTGATAGTGAAACTTTAGAACCCATAGAAAATGTTGCAACATATAGCTCAGACCAGAAAAAGTCTGCAATTTCTGACGAAAGCGGTATCGTGAATTTAGATAACTATAGTATGCAGGATTCAATTTATTTTCAGCATCCTACCTATAAAAATATTGTGCGCACCAAGGAAGAATTAAAGGAAATGGATTATTCCATTGGCTTAGAGAAGCAAACTATTATGATAGAAGAGTTTGTGATTTCAGCTTATCGTTGGGAGCAAAATAAAAATGAAGTACCCAATAAGATTACTACTATATCAGAGCAAGAAATCGAGTTTTCTAATCCTCAGACTTCTGCTGACCTTTTGGGAAATACGAATGAAGTTTTTATTCAGAAAAGTCAGCTTGGAGGAGGGAGTCCGATGATACGAGGTTTTGCAACTAATTCTGTATTGTTGGTTGTTGATGGGGTGAGAATGAACAATGCTATTTTCCGAAGTGGCAACTTGCACAATGTTATCTCTTTGGATCCGCATGCCGTTGAAAATTCGGAGGTAATCTTTGGGCCGGGTTCGGTGACTTATGGATCTGATGCCCTGGGTGGCGTAATGGATTTCCATACCAAAAGCGTTAAATTATCTACTTCGGCTAAACCAAACATAAAAGCCAGCGCTGCGGCAAGGTATGCTTCCGCTAATAGCGAAAGGACTGGCCATTTTGATGTTAATTATGGAAGAGAGAATTGGGGGGCACTAACCAGTATTTCATATAGTGCTTATGATGATCAAATTATGGGAAGCCATGAACATCCTGATTATAAAAGAACAGATTATGTAGAAAGAATTCAGGGAAGAGATTCTGTAGTGAAAAATGATCAGCCTGACAAGCAAGTTCCTACGGGTTATAGCCAGTTCAATTTTATGCAGAAAATTCGGTATCGCCCTTCTGCTAATTTTGATTTGAAATATGCATTTCATTATTCAAAAACTTCGGATATTCCCAGGTATGATAGATTAATACAACGGAAAGACGGGAAATTGAAGAATGCGGAATGGTATTATGGGCCGCAGAAATGGAGCATGCATTCTTTAAAGGGGAAATTGGTTCAAAAGGGTGCCTTTTTTGACAACCTGAAATTCACACTGGCATATCAAAATTATGAGGAAAGCCGCCATGACAGAAAGTTTGGTGATGAATGGCTTCGTCATCGTACAGAAAAGCTTGATATAATCAATTTCAATTTGGATTTTGATAAAGAGTTCGGTGATGATTTATTATATTACGGAATAGAATATGGATACAACACACTCAATTCAAAGGCTTCTGAGGAAAATATTAATTCCGGTGTACACCAGCCGACTCAAACCCGTTATCCGAATGGGGAAAATGATTACAACACCCTGGCTGGTTATATCAGCTATAAAAATAATTTTGGGGAACATTTTACAACGATTACAGGAGTTCGGTATAGTTTTGTCGATATATACTCTTCTTTGGATACTTCAGCAGGATACTATAACATCCCGTTTAATACTCTGACTCTAAGTACCGGCGCTTTTAACGGATCTGTGGGGTTGGTTTATCGCCCGAATGATCAGTGGAAATTTAATTTAAATGGCTCCTCTGGTTTTCATGCCCCAAATATCGATGATATGGCAAAGGTTTTCGATTCAGAACCGAAAAGCGTTATTGTCCCCAATGAAAACTTAGGTCCGGAATATGCTTACAATGTTGATTTTGGTATAGATAAAAGTTTCGGTAAGTTAGGAGAAATCAATATTACAACTTTTTATACATGGCTGAAGAATGCTATGGTGCGCAGAGAGGCAACGTTTAACGGCCGTGATTCTATTTATTATGACGGTGTGCTCAGCCGGGTGCATAAATTGGTAAACGCTGAAAAGGCTTATATCTATGGATTTAATGCCAGGCTTAATTTAACTTTTCCGTACAATTTTAATCTCGAATCTGTTCTGAATTATACGAAAGGAGAGGATCAAAATGGCTCTCCACTCCGCCATGTGTCACCATTATTTGGACAAACTTCTTTGGAATACCGCCGAAATCAAATAAAAGCTTCGGTATATGCTAAATATAACGGAGAAATATCCAATGATGAGCTGTCGCCAAGTGAACAATCCAAGACTCATATGTATGCCATCAATGATCAGGAAGAACCATATTCCCCCGCATGGTGGACTTTGAATGTGAAGGTTTCTTATCGTATCAATGATTATCTATCAGCTAATGTTGGTGTAGAGAACATTATGGATGTCCGTTATCGGCCTTACTCCTCAGGTATAGCTGGCCCGGGAAGAAATTTGATATTTGCTTTGAGAGCAGATTTTTGATGGTACAGAAATTGCTATCTTTGTGTTGAATCATGTTTAAATTTTATAAATTCATGGGACGCCTTTTTCTGCTAATTATCTTTTCTGTTTGTTTGATTGTTTTTGACGGTTTTGCCCAAGAAGAAGAAAGTTCTTACAGGTATTCACTTGATCAGGATAAAGAAAATTTTGAAAACCTAATGGAATCGGAAACAGAAAATTCCATTAGAAAAGATAGCCAGAATTTGGCTCATAAGTATTATCTGATTGCGCAGGAGCTTCCTGACTGGCTGTTTTCACCAGTTGATTATGCTACAACAGATGATTTTTTTATTGGAATTTCAGATCCAGGGATGGATTCCTTAAAAGCACTAAAACTCGCTGAACACAGAGCTAAAGCTTTGCTTATGCTTGCCGGCGAAACTCATATTGATAACTTATCCGATAATTTTACGGTTTCTAATAAAAATGGACAAGTAGAAAATCAAAAATCTCAATACCTTGATTTTACAAGATTATCCAGAAGAAAAATATTAAAGGGGGGAGCCTTCTCTCTGGATAAAACATTTTATACCAAGTATGGAGAAGGTATTGTGCTGGTTTCTCTTCAATCTTCAAACAAAGAAAAGGAAGATACGCTGGACATTCAGGGTGAATTTATGCAATTAGCCCGGGAAAATGAATATGGCCTTGAAAACACTGTTTTTTGCAAGTTGAATATTTTAAACTACAAGGCTTTACCGAAATCCGATACAGTTTTTTCTGAATACTTGTATAAAGGCAGAGGCAGAAGATTTAATCTGCAGAGTGTTTTTCAGCATGATACTATAAAATTTCCTGCACATCCATACCGCTATAAATCATCTGTCGATACTTTACAAGATAGCTCTTACATAATTAGCAATTCTCTTTCGGCAGGCCTTTGGAATTCTTATATCAACACAATTTTTTCGAATATAAGTTATTATAACAAAAATTTGAGGGCAAATGTTAAATCAAGTTACGATAACTATAGTCTGAAAAATCAGGGGATCATCCGGACGGTTTCCAGAAATCGTTTGTCGTTTTCTTTAAATCGAATAATAATACGGGATAATGAATTGTTTCTGAAAGTGAATTGGCAAGAAACCAGATAAAAAAATCAGAGATGAGGAAAGGGAATTTGTTGTTTTTTACAGCAATATTTTTGCTGGTGAATTCTTTAGTAGTTTTTGCTCAGGAAGATGAAGGCTTGCGCCTGAAAAAACCTACTCATCCTGATGTTTATAATTTTTCCGGGGATAATCAAAGCGAAAGAATACTCGAATACCCCGAAGAACCATTGCGGGTAAAAGTCATTGACCAAAACCGGGATCCTGTTGCTGATACAGCCGTTGTTCTTAGGTTTGTTTCCAAACCGGATAACTCTGAGGGATTTGAGATTGAAGATACTCTTGTTTATTCCAATAAAAAAGGAATAGCTCAAAGCCGGGTGAAACTGGGTGACAAGCCGGGTGAATATAAAGTAGCCGCTTATATAAAAAATTACGATGAACAAAATTTTGTAGTTTATTCCCTTCGTGCACGGGATAAGAAATGGGGGTTTTTCTTAATCATTGGGTTGCTGGGGGGCTTGGGACTCTTTCTTCTTGGAATGATTATGCTCAGCGAAGGCATGAGGAGTGCAGCAGGTGACAGAATGCGTTCGATCTTAAGCAGTGTTACTCATAACCGGTTTACTTCCGTAGGGATTGGGACTTTACTAACAACAGTAATCCAAAGCAGCAGCGCTTCTACAATTATGCTTGTAGGTTTTGTTCAGTCCGGATTGATGAAATACAGGCAAACACTGGGAGTTATTTTGGGTGCTGGCATTGGGACTACAATCACTGCCCAGGTTATTGCCTTTAAGCTTACTGACTATGCCTTGCTTTTAGTAGCTCTTGGTTTTGTTTTGAATTATTTCTTTAACAATAACCAGGTAAAATATGTGGGCAGAGTTATTCTTGGTTTTGGCATTTTATTTTATGGTATGCATGTGATGTCCGATTCCATGTCTCCGCTTAAGGACTTTTCACCTTTTCTCCGAGTAATGCTTCAGCTCGAAAACCCGCTCCTGGGTATTTTGGTAGGAGCAGTATTTACAGCACTTATTCAAAGTAGCAGTGCATTTATTGGAATAATGATAACATTGTCTATTCAGGGTTTGCTAACACTGGATGCCAGTATTCCGTTGGTGCTTGGCGCTAATATCGGAACGTCAGCAACAGCTTTGTTGGCTACAATAAAGACAAATCGCGATGCCCGAAAAGTAGCCATTTCGCATACTGTGTTTAAAGTTTTCGGAGCTCTTTTGTTTGTATGGTGGATTCCCGGTTTAGAAGAGTTATTAAAAAGTTTCTCACCGGCAACCCACCTAACTACTGATTTGCCTGTGGAAGAACAAACTACTGCACGGCAAATAGCAAACACGCACATGATCTTTAATGTTGCTTTAACTCTTATTCTATTGCCTTTTCTTGATTCTTTTGCACGATTAATGGACCGTATCTTGCCGGACAAAGAAACGAAGAAACATCCTGTTCTTAAAACTCACTATCTGGATAAGAATGTGCTGAAAAGCAGTGATTCACTTGCTCTGAATCTTTCTAAACAGGAAGTTCTACGGGTTGGGCGTATAGTGGAGGATATGTTGACCCATATCATCGAACCCTTTTTAACAAAGAAGAAGGACTATTTGCGATATATTCAGGATAGAGAACAGGAGGTGAATTTTTTGCGTGATGAAATAAAAGATTACCTGCTCAAAATTTCCCGGAAAGATATTGAAGAAACGCGCATCAATGAGGTTTTTCAACTGATTTATACTATCAAAGAACTGGAACAGATCGCTGATCTCATTTCAATTAATTTGACTCGAAAGGC
>JBNJFT010000078.1:0-11012 GCA_051747065.1 Bacteroidota bacterium
TCTTTTTGCTGTTATAAAATTAACAATGTTTGTGAAATAACAATAATATTTTTTTAATTTTGTATTGTTTGGTTGTACAAAATTCTGTTTAATAAATGAGTACGATCTAAAAGGGTGATTAAGTTATCAAAGGCTGAAAATTGTATAAGAACCTTTTTAGTAAAGACTCACAAATAAATAAAAACGAAATTGAATGGAGAAAATTACAAAAATATTAGAGAAATACCCTTTTGTTCAGCGGGAAAATTTAATTCCGGTTCTCCAGGATATTCAGAATGAAATTGGGTATTTAACTGAGGAAGCTGTTGAAGAGGTTAGTAAGAAATTGGATTTGCCGGCCAGCAAGATATACAGTTTGGCAACTTTTTACAGCAAGTTTCGCTTTGAACCTAAAGGCAAATATCATCTTGTAATGTGCCGGGGTACTTCTTGTCACATTCAGGGGTCAACTCATTTGATCAACAAAGTGTATGAGATGACAGGCCTTCAAACGGGTGAAACTACGCGGGATGGTTTGTTTAGCCTGGAAGTAGTTTCCTGTATGAACTCATGTAGCTTTGGTCCCATAATGGCTGTCAATGATAGTTATTATACCGGTTTGAATGAAGATAAGCTAAGGGAGATCATTGATTTTTATAAAGAAAGTGAAGAATAATTATTATGAATGAAAGTCATTATAGCTCATATAAAGAATTTTTGATTCGTGAAATTCTTAACAAACCAGAGAAGGATTTAAATAAAGAAACCCGGGATATTCTTCATAAGATCCGTAGGGATAAAGTTTTGCGTCCTGTGATTACCCTTTCTTTTACTTCGGGGAGTTTAATTGCAGGAGCTCAGGAGACTTATGAAACGATTAAGCGTTATCTTGATGAACGGGAAATTGATGCAGACTTGATCAAAACCGGATCGTTGGGAATAACTTCTGCTGAACCTGTAATGGATGTACAATTGCCGGGAAAAGCAAAAGTTACTTTCTCCCAGGTTGTGCCCGAAAAAGTGATCGATATTCTTGATGCAATATTCAATAATTTTGTACCCGAAGAATACCTTTTGGGACAGCATCAAAATCATTTGCATGAACCATGGGAAAAGTTGCCTTTTATTGATGAACTGCCTTTTCTGTCTTACCAGAAACGTGTTATCATTAAAAACTGCGGAAAGATCAATCCTTTTTCCATTGAAGAATATATTGCCTATGACGGATATCAAAATTTTCTGAAAGCAATAAATAATTATGTACCGGAAGAAGTATGCGATATTGTGGAAAGGGCTGGCTTGCGAGGCAGAGGAGGAGAAGGTTACCCAACGGGAAAGAAATGGAAAAATACCCTGGCTTCACCGGCGGAACAGCGTTATTTAATCTGTAATGCAGGTGAAAGCGATCCGGGTGCCTCTATGGAGCGTACAATCATGGAGAGCGATCCTCATAGTGTGATTGAAGCCATAGCTATTTCTTCTTATGCTTTGGGAGCTCAAAGAGCATATATTTATGTAGAGGGAGAATATGAAGCAGCCTGCGAACGGATCCAGAAAGCCATTGATGATGCAAAGTCTTATGGTATTTTAGGACATGATATTTTTAGCAGCGGATTCAACTTAAATATTCAACTTTTTAGAGGTGCCGGTGCTTATGTTTGTGGAGAGGAGACGGCTCTTATTGCCAGTTTGGAAGGGAAACGTGGTATGCCAAGGCCAAAGCCTCCGTATCCTTCTCAAAAAGGTTTGTTTGGTCAGCCTACGACAGTCAATAACGTGGAAACTTTACTGAACATACCTGTGATCATAAATAACGGACCCGATTGGTACAAAAGTTTAGGAACAGAAGAAAGTAGTGGAACTAAAGTGTTTTCATTATCGGGGCGGATTGATCGTGCGGGTTTGGTGGAAATTCCTATGGGAACAACATTACGGGATATAATTTATAAAATAGGAGGCGGCCTGCCTGAAAGTAAAGAATTGAAAGGCGTTCTGGTTGGAGGCCCTGCCGGTGGAGTCATGACTTATGAACATCTTGATTATAGGATTGATTATGAAAGTGTAAGAAGTGTGGGAGGAGCACTTGGTTCTGGTGGAATTGTAGTTATGGATGACAATACCTGTATTATTGATACGGTAAAATACTATATGAATTTCCTGCAAAAGGAGAGCTGTGGAAAATGTATTCCGTGTAGAGAAGGAATACGCAGGATGTATGAAATATTGGAAAACATATCAAAGAAACCATCTGATGAGAATGGACACAATACTCTTCAACGCTTTAAGGGAGTTATGCATCTTGAAAAACTGGCGAATGTTACTCGTGATACGTCCTTGTGCGGACTGGGGCAAAGGGCTTCAAATCCGGTATTATCAACATTGAAGTGGTATCGGGATGAATATGAAGAACATATTTTTGAACGAAAATGCAGAGCTAATGTATGCCAGGAACTGCGTTCGTTTTATATTGATGTGGATAAATGCACAGGTTGCACTATTTGCGCTAAGAAATGCCCGACTGGGGCTATTTTTGGGACTCCTAAGCATCCTCATTTTATTGTGCAGGAGAAATGTATTGGATGTGGAATATGTTACGAATCCTGTAAGTTCGCAGCTATAATAAGTAAGTAGAAAGAAAAACAGAGACAATGAATATAGATATTGAAGTGAACAACAAGGTTATACGTGCCCGGAAAGGTGATACGATCCTTGAAGCACTCAGGGAAAATGGAATTCAGATTCCTACACTTTGCAGGCTGGAGGATTTTACGCCAACCGGAGCATGTCGCTTGTGCGCTGTAGAGGTTGAAGGGAAAGACAGGTTGATTCCTGCTTGTTCCTTCCCTGTAGAGGAATGGATGAAGATTAAAACTCATTCTCAGCGTGTCATTGAGGCACGCAAGATGATTGTTGAATTGTTATTGTCCAATCATCCGGATGACTGCCTTTATTGTGAACGCAATGGACACTGTGAATTGCAGCGTTTGGCCCAGGAGTTAGATATCAGGGAAAGGCGTATTTCCGGTAAAAAGAATAAGGCGAAGTTAGATCTGTCAAGTCCCGGGTTAATTCATGATCCTGCCAAATGTGTTTTATGTGGCCGATGTGTGCGTGTATGCGAGGAAAATCAATCAGTTGCTACGCTCGATTTTATATCCAAAGGAAATTATACTTCTATAGGTACAGCAATGCAAAAGGATTTAAACTTTTCCAATTGCATTCAATGTGGGCAGTGTATAATGGTTTGTCCTACAGGAGCTTTGCATGAGAAATCGTATTTTGATTCTATTCAGCAGGCAATCAACAAGGAAGATGTTACGGTTGTAGCTCAGTATTCTGCATCTGTAGTAGTTTCATTGGCTGAGGAATTTGATGTTCGCCCGGGGAAAGATCTAACTGGTGTAATCAATGCTGCATTAAAGAAAATAGGCTTTGATAAGGTTTTTGACTCTACCTTTGGAGCTGATTTACATGCCGTTGAACAGGCTGCAGAATTATCTGAGCGGTTAGACAAAGAAGAGAATATGCCGATGTTAAGCAGTTCTTGTCCGGCGTGGATTAAATATGTGGAGCAGGCTCATCCTGAATTGATTCCTTACTTATCTACTGTTAAATCACCTGAACAGATTACCGGCTCACTGGTGAAGAAATATTGTGTAGACAGCAAAGACAAAAATCAGAATGACATTTTTTCTGTAGCTATCGTGCCTTGTCCTGCAAAAAAGTTTGAAGCCCAAAGGCAGGAGATGACTTCAAAAGGAATTGCCGATGTTGATGCTGTTATGACTACAAGAGAATTAGCAAAACTTATTAAGCTTTACGGAGTTGATATTCATTCTATTGAGACAGAAGAAGCAGACCAGCCTTTTGCAAAAAATACTTCTGCAGGAATGTTATCCGCTGCTTTAGGTGGCTCTGTCGAGGCTGTGATGCGAACAATGCATTTTAATATTACAGGAAAAGATCTACCCTCACTAAAAATTAGCAAATTACGGGGTACAAAGAATTTTAAACAAGCTAAAATAAAGATGAGGGATCTTCAGTTAAATACAGCAGCTGTTAGTCCTTTAAATAACGTTGAAGAGATAATCAAAGAAATAAATAATGGTAAGTCAACATATCATTATATTGAAGTAATGGCTTGCCCCGGTGGATGTGTAAATGGTGGAGGCCAGCCGTTTTTCAGGGATGAGAAAATGATAAAGAACAGAACAAAATCTATACATTCTATTGATGACAAAAGTTCTCTACGTTTAGCTCATAAAAATCCGGTTGTGAAAGAGTTTTATGAAAAGTACTTTGGAAAGCCAAATAGTGAAAGTGCCAGGAAAGTGCTCCATACGAATTATACAGAAAGGAAAGTTTTATTATAGCAATGGAAGAACATTCAAATAAAAAGAGGGATTTAGTTTATACGATAAAAAATCGTTGCAGGGTTTGCTATACATGTGTTCGTGAATGTCCGGCAAAGGCGATTAAGATTATAAATGGCCAGGCAGAGGTTATTAATGAGCGCTGTATAGGTTGCGGAAACTGTACAAAAGTTTGCAGCCAGGATGCTAAGGGTTTTTTAGACACGAAGGAGAGGGTTTTTCATTTATTAGACAACGGAAAGAAAAATATTGCATTGATTGCCCCCAGTTTTCCTGCTGAATTTTCGGAAATTACCAACTACCGCCTTTTTGTATCAAAAATTCGTGCCCTTGGGTTTGATGTTGTTTCAGAAGTTGCTTTCGGCGCTGATTTAGTGGCCCGAAAATATAAAGAATTAGTCCAGCAAAATAATAATAAAAGGTTTATTTCATCTGATTGTCCGGCTATTGTAGATTATGTTGAAAAATACCATCCGGATCTGGTCAATAATCTTGCACCGGTGGCTTCTCCCATGGTAGCTATGGCACGGGTAATGAAAAAGAAATATGGGGAGGATAACAATATAATTTTTATTGGCCCCTGTATTGCGAAAAAGTCCGAATCGGAAGAAGTTAGCGAAATGCTTACTTTTCGGGAACTTCGTGAAATATTTGAGGAGAACAAGTTGTATTCCAGACAATTGGAGCCAACTGATTTTGATCAGCCACTTAGCGGCCGTGGTGCAATTTTTCCGGTAAGCCGTGGATTACTGCAAACAGCCGGAATTAATGATGATGTTTTTGACGGAAGCATTATTGTGGCCGAAGGCAGAATTGATTTTCAGGAAGCAATAAAGGAATTTGAAGGAGGAAAAATTACCTCACGTCATCTGGAGCTGCTATGTTGTGAAGGCTGTATTGTTGGGCCCGGAACCTCTAAAAATGGCCGTCAATATGAAAGAAGAATTCATGTTCATAGATATGTACAAGACAAGTTGGAGAATTTCGACAAGCAAACATGGAAAGCTCAAATAGAGGAGTATAAAGACATCGATCTGAATGTGGATTTCGCAGCAAATGATAAGCGAATTAGTACCCCGACTTATCAGGAAATAGATAAAGTCTTAAAATCCATGGGTAAGTATGAAGATAAGGATCATCTGAACTGCGGGGCTTGTGGATATGATACCTGTGAAGCACACGCAATTGCTATTGTTAAAGGGTTGGCAGAGAATGAAATGTGCCTGCCTTATACTATTGAAAAACTACATGATTCTGTGAAAGATCTTGCTGTTTCTAATGAGAAGCTGGTTTCCATGCAGCAGACGCTTAAACAAACTGAAAAGATGGCCAGCATGGGACAATTGTCAGCTGGTATCGCTCATGAATTGAATAATCCGTTGGGTGTAGTGGTGATGTATGCCAATATACTTCTTGATGAAGTCCAGGAAAATTCTGAATTAGCCGATGACCTGAAGTTGATTGTCGAACAAACAAACCGGTGTAAAAATATTGTAAGCGGGCTGTTGAATTTTGCAAGGAAAAACCAGGTTAACCGCTCGGAAATTGATGCTCATGAGCTTTTAGAGCAGAGTTTTGATGCAGTAATTGTACCGGATAGGGTAGAAGTCACTAAGGATACTGAGAATCTGAGCGATCCTAATATATCATTGGATCAGGAGCAAATGACACAGATTTTAAGCAATTTGATTAAAAATGCCATTGACGCTATGCCCGATGGAGGAAAGTTGACTGTGAAAGTTGAAGACGATGATCAATATGTGAATTTTGTTGTAAGTGATACAGGAAAAGGAATTAAAAAAGAAGAACGCGACAAAATTTTTGAACCTTTTTACACAACAAAAGGAATAGGAAAGGGCACAGGCCTGGGATTGGCGACAGCCTATGGAATTGTTAAGATGCACAACGGAAAAATTACGGTTGATTCCAATACCGACCCTAATGCCGGTCCAACAGGAACGAAGTTCACTATAAAAATACCGAATCAACAGGAAAAATAATCAATTATGAACAAGAAAAAAACGATACTGGTTGTAGATGATGACATGGATTATTTGTTCCAGTTAAAATTACAGCTGCAAAACATGGGATATGAAGTTATTACTGCAGAAAGCCAGAAAGAAGGTGAACAGGTTATCAAATCCACAAAACCTGACCTTGCCATATACGATCTTATGATGGAAAGCGAAGATAGCGGTTTTATTCTAAGCTATAAAACCAAACAAATGTATCCCGAAGTTCCAATAATTATAGCTACAGCGGTTGCTTCCGAAACCGGAATATCTTTCGGTTTAAATACGGAAGAAGAGAAGAAGTGGATTAAAGCTGATCTCTACCTTGAAAAGGGAATACGATCGGAGCAACTGAAAAAAGAAATTGATAAATTGCTGAATACTTGATAATATCATAATAAATTTGATGTATGAAGAAGATCAATGTATTGGTTGTCGATGATGAGCCGGGTATTTGTGCTGGTGTGAAAAGAATATTAAGCCGGTTTACCGTGAGTTATCCTTTCATGGATGAAGACCGTGGATTTGAGGTTTATGAGGCAGAAACCGGAGAAGATGCGATTGAGTTCATAAAAAAGAACCCGCCTGATATTGTTTTGTTGGATAATAAATTGCCGGGAATTCAAGGTACAGAAGTATTGGAGTATATAAATGAGAACAACCGTGATATCCTGGTGATGATGATAACATCCTATGCATCACTGGAATTAGCAGTAAAGGCAACCGAACAGGGAGCATACGATTTTATTCCGAAACCCTTTACACCGCAAGAACTGAAAGCTTCCATGGAAAATGTGACAAAACATCTGTTCCTGCGGACAATGACCAAAAAACTCAGCAAAGAAGGAAAAGAAGTACGTTTTCAATTTCTTTCAGTGCTTTCTCATGAACTAAAATCACCCCTGAATGCCATTGAAGGATATTTGAAGCTTATGCAGGAAAGGCAGGCCGGGAACGATATTAAAGATTACGACCAGATTATTGGTCGTTCGATGGAAAGGATTAAAGGCATGAGAACCCTTATTATGGATTTACTTGATCTTACAAAAATTCAATTTGAAAAAAAAGAGGAGAAGTTTGAGCAGGTACATTTAAATCAACTGATGCAAACAGCCATTGAAAACATTAATCCCTATGCCATTCAAAAAGATGTAACAATCAATTTTCACTCCGATGAAGATATTTATATGAATGCCGATCCCGGAGATATTGAAATCGTATTTAACAATTTACTTTCCAATGCAGTAAAGTATAATAAAGATAATGGCAAAGTAGATGTCACTTTAGAAGAGGATGAAAAGAACGGATATGTGAAATTATGCGTTGCAGATACCGGAATTGGGATGAATGAGGAAGAGAAACAAAAATTATTTAACGAATTTTTCAGGGTAAAAAACGAGAAGACCAAACACATCACAGGAAGTGGCTTGGGTTTATCGATAACAAAGAAAGTGGTCGATCTTTATAAAGGAAAAATAGATGTTGACACTGAACCCGATAAAGGCACTGCAATGTATGTTCAGTTACCTGTAAAACCAGAAAGAAATAATTAAAAAGATAAATAAATGAAGAGTTTACCAGAGAAAACCATTGAACGATTAAGCGTTTATCGAAGAACCTTGCTTAACTGCCTTACAAATGGGAAGAACTACATATATTCTCATGAGCTGGCTAATCTTCATAACATAACTGCTGTTCAGGTGAGAAGGGATATTATGCTCATCGGCTATTCTACTACTTTGAAAAAAGGTTATGACGTAAAAGCTTTGGTTGACTTAATCGGAGAAATACTTGATTCTCCAAGCCCTATAAGAGTTGCTGTAGTAGGAATTGGAAATTTGGGACGGGCAATTACAACCTATTTCAAGGGAAAGCGTTCTAAATTGCAAATTATTGCTGCTTTTGATACCGATCCGGAAAAGGTAGACCGTGTCATATCCGGAGTTAAATGTTATTCAATGCATGATTTGAGGCAAGTAATCAATGAGCAAAGCATTTCTGTTGCTATTCTCACAGTTCCGCCGGATTATGCATCACAGGTGGCTGAAAATTTAGTTATGGCAGGAATTAAAGGGATTTTGAATTATACTTCGGTACCGGTGAATGTTTCTTCCGATATAGTAATTGAAAATTATGATATGACTACTTCCCTGGAAAAAGTAGCATATTATGTTAAACAAAAGACAGAGGATGATCAGAAAGGTTAATTATTCATTATTTTTGCCCCGGAACAAGAATGATGAAAATAGCTTATGGAAATTCACCGAAATTTTGACGAGTTAGACCATATAAAGAATCCGGTTGTAACTACCGGAACATTTGATGGTGTACATATTGGACATAAAACGATATTAAACAGATTACGAAAAATAGCTGACAACATCGATGGGGAAACTGTGCTTATTACATTTCACCCCCATCCCAGAAAAGTTTTATATCCCGAAACAAAAGGAAAAAACCTGAAACTCATAAGTACTCAGCGGGAAAAAATTGAACTGCTTAAAAGTACTGGTCTGGATCATTTGATTATCATTGAATTTACTTTGGAATTTGCCAAAATTACCTCTCATGAATTTGTTGAGGACATTCTGGTTGGAAAATTAGGGGCAAAGCGCATCATTGTTGGTTTTAATCACCATTTCGGACGTAACCGGGAAGGCGATTATGATTATCTTTATAAATTGGCCAAAACTCATGATTTTGAAGTAGAAGAAATCCCCGAACAGGATGTCGAAAATGAAACAGTAAGCTCCACAACGATCCGTAAAGCCCTTTCAGAAGGAAGAATTCAAAGAGCCAATGCTTACCTGGATCATTTTTATATTATGATGGGCTATTTAAAAGACGGGCATCCAAGATGCAGAGAAATAGGATTTCCAACTTATCAATTAGAAATTGAAGAAACGGTGAAGTTGGTTCCCCCTGACGGAGTTTATGCTGTGAGCCTGACAAATGGTCGTAACAGATACAGAGGAATGTTAAATATAAAAAATGGTTATGAGAATGTGCAAAGCAACCCTGAAGTGCATATTTTTGAATTAGAGCATGAATTTGATCTCCGCGGAGAACTGGTAACGATTCAGTTTCATAAACACATGCGTAAGGAACTGAACCTGCACAACACAAAGACATTGCAAAAACAATTAGAGAAAGACAAAGCAGATATTGAGCAGTTAATTTTTTGAAATTTTGAAATGTTATGAATTTATTATTTGAAAATCAATAGTGCAGAGTTTTGTTTTTTCTATTTTTTCTGTTATTTATATCCTAAAATTTTGTAATCTGTTTTGAAACACTGGACTGATTTAGAAATCATACAAGGAATCAGGGATAAAGATCCTGAGATTTTAAAATTTTTGTATGATGAATATTATCCTTTAGTACACATGAATTTATTGGAACATAGTGCAACAGAAACAGAGGTAAAAGATGTTTTTCAGGAAGCAATAATTTTAATATACAGAAAAATCAAAGATGGAACTTTCCAAATGAATACCAACTTCAGAAATTATTTTTTATCTGTGACATGGTACATTTGGATAAAAGAATTACGAACAAAAAACAATCAGTCTCGTATAATAGAAAATTATAATTATTTGCAAGACACTTATGCTGAGCATAATTTAACCGATGAAGAGTATAAGTTACATATGCAATATAAACTTTATCAGAAATATTTTAAGAAATTAACAAAGAAGTGCCGCAAGATTTTAAGATGGCATTTAAAAAATATTCCTTTAAAGGAGATTGCAAAAAAAGCCGGACTGAAAGATGAAAAGTCAGTAAAAAAGCGTAAACATGCATGTAAAGAACAATTAATTCGCCTTATTAAAGAAGATAAAAGGTTCAATTTATATCATGAAGATGAATAATGAAATTTCTAAATATCTCAATGGAGAGATGGATGCTGAATCTGAAAAGATGTTTGAGCAAAAGCTACATAATGATAAGAATCTGCGTAATGAATTTGAGCTTCAGAAAGAAATTCAGAATGCAATAGGCGAAGAAGATATTATGGAGCTGCGTGAGAAGCTGGAGGAATATGAGCCATCTGCCAGACCAGGTAAAAAATTTCGCCTTAAATGGCCAGATGTATTGGCAGCAGCAGGTTTTGTCACCTTGCTTATCGGTATAGGAATGTTATGGATATATTATAGCCAAATTACGAATACGGATGAGTTATATGCTCGTTATTTTGAACCTTATCCAAGTATATATTCCCAACGATCAGTTGATGAGGATTCGAAGCACGGAATTTTGAAGAAAGAAGCATTTTTGGCATATGAAAAGGAGAATTGGGATAAAGCAAAGAATCATTTTGATGAATTATTTCTATTGCAACCGGAAAATGCCGAAATTGCTTTCTATACAGGCATACTGGAGTTGAAGCTTAACAATACACATAAAGCGATAAAACGTTTTCGGATCCTTCTGGAAAAAGATGATCCCTTACTGGAAGATCAAACCATTTGGTATATTGCCCTGGCTCATTTAAAAGAAGGAAATGTTGATAAATCAGTTGAGTATCTAAAAAAGATTGTCAAAGATGATATGGCAAACAAAGAGAAAGCTTCAAAATTACTCAGAAGAATTGAATAGTTGCACAGATTGTGCTTGATTTTTCTCATAATTTATCCAACTGCCGCTG
>JBNJFT010000079.1:0-2104 GCA_051747065.1 Bacteroidota bacterium
TTTGCCCCGTTAAAAGTAACCAGTGTGACTGATTTTGGAGCGTTTGTGGATTGGGGAATTGCAAAAGAATTACTTGTTCCTTTCAGAGAACAGGACAAAAAATTGCGGGAAGGTGAATATGCAGTGATTTATTTGTTCTATGACGAGGTGAGTGAGCGGTTGGTTGGTTCAGCAAAAGTTCGTAAGTTTATCGATAAGGAGAACATCAAAGTAGAAGAAGGCGAAAAGGTGGATGTTTTGGTTTATGATGAAACTGAACTGGGTTATAAAGTGATTGTTAATAATCTGCACGATGGACTAATCTACCAGAATGAAGTATTTCAGGAAGTTCATATTGGCGACAAATTAGCTGCTTATGTAAAGAAAATTCGGCCAGACGGCAAAATTGACCTTCAATTGCAGCCTTTCGGATATAGTAAAGTAGCCCCGAATGCAGAAGAAATTTTACAAGTTTTGAAAAATAATGATGGGTGGCTTCCCCTGACTGATAAAAGTACGCCGGAAGAAATTAAAGAAAAATTGAACATGAGTAAAAAGACGTTTAAGAAAGCAATAGGGGATCTATATAAAAATAAGATAATTGAACTTAAAGAAGATGGCATTTATTTAGCAGATCATATATCTTAATGAATTAATCCCAATCAAAAAAACTCATAATCAAAGGTGTACAAGATATGGTATTGATATATGGCATAGTATACTTCTACTTTATCCAAAATTCCTTCATCATCAAAGATGAATTTTTTATGAGAATATTTATCGTCCATATCTTCCAACCACATCTCTTTTGAAATGTTTTCCTGGCTGTATTCATAGACTTTGGAAATGACAAATTCTTCTTCTGGTTGTTCTTTCTGAACTTCAACTAAGTTACCGTTTCTGTCGTACTCATATTGTTTTTTGTAAATAAAATTGTCTTTTTGATATTTTTCTTCCAGAACTTTTTGGCCATTCTGATTGTACTCGGTTAAAAATTTTTTTATGCGTTCTTCCTCAGGGGAATATTCAGATTCTTTAATTAAATGTCCTTCGTCATCATACTCATTTACAATTTTTTTCACAAGATTGTCCTGTTGATCTAAAACACTTATTTTTTTAGTATTGCCGTTGTGTTCGAAAATTCGTTTCTCCTGGAGTTCATACTGATCTTCTCCTGTCTTTTTTTTCTTCAGGATTCGATGCAAATCCCCATTCTCGTTGTATTCATAATTTAGTTTAAAATACTCTGAACCATTGTATCTTTTTTCAGTTATCTTTTTCCCCTTGCGATTATATTCAATGTTTTGTCTATAAGAAACTTCATCTTCCTTAGCATCGTAATTTTCATATTCGGTTTTTTTCTGGTCTTCATTAAATTTATAGGTCATTTTTTGACTAATTTCCCCATCTCTATAATGAATTTCTTTTATAAGGTTTCCATGTTTATCAAATTCTTTATAAAAATTTTTGTACCCGTCCTCTTTAGGTTTTCCGTCTGAATATTTATGGTTAAATTGCGTAAGCGATTTAATGTCATGTTCAACGACCATTCTTTTTAAGGCCTCATCAGGTAATTGGGCAAGAATCTGAGATGTTGAATAAACCACGATAACAATTAAGAAAAAGATAGTTCTCATAACTTACTTAAATATTGATTATAATTAACTATTAGACTGTTCAAATATAAATGAAAAAACTTGGTATTCATAAATAATTTGTGAAATTTTAAACTTCTACGTAAAAAAAACATTGTTGTTTTATATAATAAGAACAATTAATTTCTAAATTTGATCAATAATAAATTTGAAGTGATTATTATGGAAAATATACACATAAAACGGTCGCCTAATACACCTGACAAGCCTGAAGTACGATTTAATGCTGACACGGGAGTTTGTGAAATTATAGGAGAGTCCTATATGGAATCAACATACACATTCTTTCTTCCTTTGATGAATTGGCTAACTCAATATATTGACGAAGTGGGAAAAGAATTGGAATTACATGTAAAACTTTTCTATTTTAATACTAGCGCTACTAAATGTCTTTTAGATATGCTCGAGATTTTGAAAAAATATGAAGATGATGGAGGCAAAGTTACCGTAAAATGGTATTACGATGAGGA
>JBNJFT010000079.1:2204-3800 GCA_051747065.1 Bacteroidota bacterium
ACTTTCAGAAGTAGAAGGTAATCTTAAAAACACATTTTTTAAACTACTCATAAAAAGCCTCTTATGTCATTACTAACTATCTACTATCTACTATCTACTTCTCAGTTAATTGATGAGTGTTTTAATATTTACTTCTACTTCTGAAAGTGCCTCTCTACTCAATCAACTCAATTAACTTAATTAACTCAATCAACTAAATATACTTTAATTATCTCATTGCAAGAAGGGAAATGAATTCTAGATCCTTTGACATTGCCTACAATCGCTACTAATTCACTATTTTTCTGAATTATTTTCCTTATCACTATAATTCGCGAGTTTCTCAGCTGATTGATATACTAAATCCGTAACATATTTGTGTAATTCCTGATTGAGTGTTTCTGGTTTATCAGATTGTAAATGCAGATGATCATAACTGTTTTTGGTAGCAAAATACAAGGTTGAAACACCTTCTTCAAAAAATGGTGTGGCATCAGCTCCACCACCTCGCCATGTCCGGTCAACCATCATGCTTTTCATGAGAGAATCTTCTTTTTTCACCTTTTCATATAACCCGGGAAAAGATTTTCCTCCACCAACTACAACGCTGTCTCCATGCCCAACACAATCCATATTGAGCATTGCATGTATCTTGTTTATATCTACGGGAGAATGTTCGACAAAATACTGAGATCCTTCTAAACCAGACTCTTCTGCTGCAAAAGCAATAAATATAATGGAACGTTTTTGTGGTTTCTCTGTGGAGAGAACTCTTGCTAACTCTAACATTGAAGCAACTCCTGAAGCGTTATCGTTAGCACCCGGGAAATAAACCTCTCCGGCTTGTCCGCCTACATGGTCCAGATGGGCTCCCAAAACAATATATTCATCTGTCTGGTTTTGTGCTGGCAACATTCCAACCACATTCATAGTAGTTTGTTCAGGGATATAATTTGCCTCAACTTGAATCCGGGCTTTTGTCCCAAGAGCCATTGAATGGGGTTTTTTACTGGTATCTATTTGTTTTTGTAGCTCGCTTAATGTCTTAGGGCTTGGTTCAAAGAAATCTGCTGCCGTATTAAGATCAATATGTATTTGAGGAAAATTTTCTAAATGCTCTCCATCTCCGTACTTAACGCTTCCTATCGGTTTTTGCGGGTTTTTAGCATTTGGCCGGGAAACATAAATAATGCCAACCGCTCCGTTTTCCTTGGCCAGAGAGGCTTTCTTTCTTAATGAGTTATAGCCTATGCGTTCGCCATCTACCTTCCATCGTGGATCATCTTTAAATTGCATAACGATCTTACCGTCAACATCTATACCATCATAATCATTATATTTCTCGTTCTCACTGGAAATTCCATACCCACAGAACACCACAGGAGCTTCAATGTTGCCTGATCCGCTAAATCCGCGGCATATAAAGTCTTCTCCCAGATTGTACGTTTTAGATGAACCATCTTTATTCATACAGGCAAGGGAGCTCTCGTTGATTTTATTGTATTCTACATCAAACTTTTGATAATAATTAGAGAATCCAAGATCTTGTAACCCGTATTCTTCAAATTTATTTGCTACAAACTTTGCAGCCGTGTTATACCCCTCACTTCCGGAAAG
>JBNJFT010000079.1:3900-5893 GCA_051747065.1 Bacteroidota bacterium
TATCAGCAGCTTTTTGTAAAGGTAAATCTTTATATTCCATAAGTGCGGAAATATCATGTGCAACTGTATATCGGATAAAGTATTCACCATGTCCGGTTGCAGAAATTGCGCAAGTTTTGTTATTGGCATAAGTTCCGGCACCAATAATAGGTGAATCCCCTATGCGCCCGAATTTTTTATTTGTACGCCCGCCAGTGGAAGTACCTGCAGCAAGGTTTCCTTTTTTATCAAGAATAACGCAACCTACAGTTCCATTTTTATCGTCATTTAGGCGTTTTTGAAGAGATTCCCATCTTTTTTCAGTGTAAAAATAAGAGGGGTCAACAATCTCTAAATCTTCTTGCTTGGCGAATCTTGAAGCACCTTCACCGGCAAGCATAACGTGCTTAGAATCATTCATAACATGTTTTGCTGCAGTTATTGGGCTTTTGATATTTTTTACTCCGGCAACTGCGCCTGCATCTAATTCAGCTCCACACATTATCGAGGCATCAAGCTCATTCGTCCCCTCATGTGTAAACACTGCACCTTTTCCGGCATTGAAAATAGGAGAATCTTCCATAATATGTATTACTTGTTCTACCGTTTCAATTGCAGATGCATTGGATTCTAGTAATTCTGTACCCTTATCAAGTGCTTCCTGCAATTTTTCTTTGTATTTTTTTCTTTCATTCTCAGGAAAATCTTCGGGTGAAGTATTTCCCGCGCCGCCATGAATAGCTATGGCATATTCAATTTTTTTCTTTTCTTTTTGTTGATTTTGTGTATCCTGTTTATTACATTGTAAAACAGTCAGGGAAATGAAAATGATGATTAGAATTTTTAATTGTCTCATAATATGAATGTTTAAAATTATCTTGTAACAAATATAACAAAACATCCACAATTAAGTAGTTATTAGGAATATCTTTATATAATTTTTATATTTACTGTAATCTAAACCATAAAACTATAGAATCATGGCAAATCTGGAAACAAAATATTTAGGAATATCATTGAATAACCCGATAATTGCGGCAAGCTCTGGTTTAACTAATTCGATTAAAGACATAAAAGAATTCGAAGAAAATGGAGCCGGAGCTGTTGTTTTGAAATCTATTTTTGAAGAAGAAATTCTGCTTGAACTTGAAAAAGATCAATCTGCGATGAACAGGGAATCATTTTTGTTTCCTGAAACTGTTGATTTCTTTGATGACATGGCTTCCGATGATGCATATACAGAGCATCTGAAGTTAATAAGAGAAGCTAAGAAGGAAGTCTCCATACCGATTATTGCTTCTGTTAATTGTGTAAGCGCTGAAAAATGGCCTGCTTATGCTCAAAATTTACAAGATGCCGGTGCTGATGCAATTGAACTTAATGTTTTTGTTATGCCATCTGATTTTAACAGAACTTGTGATGAGAATGAAAAATTATACTTTCAGATTGTAGAAGAGGTTAAAAAATACGTTCAAATACCCGTAGCCTTAAAGATCAGTTTCTACTCCTCGAATTTAGGTTCACTAATCCAACAATTGTCGCATTCAGGAATTGATGGACTTGTATTATTTAATCGATTTTACAGTCCGGATATAGATATTAATAATTTCAATTTATTATCTTCACACGTACTCAGCCACCCTGGTGAAATTGCCATGCCTTTAAGATGGATCGGTATTATGGCAGACAGGGCTGAATGTGACTTAGCCGCTTCAACCGGGATACACGACGGAGATGCAGTGATTAAACAATTGTTAGCAGGGGCAAAAACGGTACAAGTTGCGTCTACAATCTATAAAAATGGAAAGAAACAGATCAAAGCAATGCTTCAGGATATTGAGAATTGGATGGAGCAAAAAGGCTACAATACTTTGGATGATTTCAGAGGCAAATTAACTCAGATGAAAACTGAGAACCCAGCTGCTTATTACCGGATGCAATTTATGAAGCACTTTGCAGGTAAAGGGTATTAAAAGTATTATGGGATATTCAGAAGTAGAGGCAAATCTTAAAA
>JBNJFT010000079.1:5993-10576 GCA_051747065.1 Bacteroidota bacterium
CCTCTATAATTTTTCCGGCAAATCTATGTAGAAAGTCGTTCCTTCTTGACGACCGGTTGTAAAGAATACTTTTCCTTTTAGATATTGTTCGCCCAGAAGCTTCATGCTATAAGTGCCTAAGCCACGATCTTTGCCTTTAGTAGAGTAGGTTCTGTCAAAGATTTTTATTTGGTTGTTTTCCGGAATGTAAGAATAATTCTGGACCCAAAACAATATACGCCGATCTTTTTCTTTACTGCCTATAATTACTTTATTTCCGGTTTTGGAAGCCTCAATAGCGTTTTTCAGCATATTTATCAGAATTCTTTTTAAAATTACAGGGTCAGTTGAGAAATTAATAAATGGAGTATCTGGAGATATTTCAATTTTTATGTTTTGTGAATCAGGGTATTGTACAAGTTGAGAGATGGATTCTTCTATAATTTCACGCGTATTGATTTGAGTGGAGTGAATTTCAAGGTCTCCACTTTCAGCTGCCATAAGATTTTTCTGCTGAAGAATTTCTTCATTCAAATCCTTAATGATATCCTTAGACAAACCAGTTAATTCTTCTTTTTCCTCTTGATATTCCTTGTCGGTGAGCATTTCTATGATGTTTTGCAGGCTACCGATTTTATTAATTACATCGTGAAAGAAAATTCGCTCGAGAGCTCTTTTACGTTTCTGTTCACTAATGTCAATGATTGTCAGAAGAATAAATTTTTCATCATTATAAGGAAACGGAGAAGCGTGTAACTCAACATCATAGCTTTTTTCTGTTTTATCAGCCAGTTCGATAGTTATGTTTGTTTCCTGGACAATCTTTTTATCTTGCTTTTGTGCAAGTAATAAGGCATTAGGCAATCCACAAAATTTACAAACTCCTTCATTATGGCATGGGCCGCCCGGATTTCTTGCATGAATGCAGTTCAAAGCTGAACCCGGAGAGTGCCCGAAAAATTCTTCAACAGAGATATCTTTTGCTCCATCTAATTTAACTTTGTTTGCCAGAATAATTTTATTCTCCTCATCAAGTATAGCTGTGGCATAAGGGAGTGTTTGAAGGAATTCTTTCAAAAACCTATCATTAAAGATATCAGAATACTTAGCCTCCTTTCTTTTCTTCTGAGAGTCACTTTTTTGAGGATTTGAGGACATTCTGAGTCTTTTCATGATTAATTTAAAACATAAATTTCTATAAAAATGTTCATAAAGTCAATTTTTATATAGAAATGTTATGTTACGTTTCCAGCCATCGTTTGTGAAAATAGACTCCCAGCAAAAGAATAAGAATGGAAACTCCAAAAAGGGCATAATACATTTCAATAGTTCCTGTGAAATCTCGAATGGTTGTATCTGCAACAGATTTTGAAGAGAATAGCATGGCCAGATAACCTACCAGATTATTCATCATGTGAACAGCTATAGACAGCCCTAAACTTCTTGTTTTCCAATAAACCCAACTGATAAAAGCTCCAATAACAAAGGCTCCAATAAATTGCCAAATATTCAAATGAGCCACACCAAATAATAAGCTGACTAATAATATCGATTTTACAGGCGAATAATTCCTCAGAAATCCTTCCAGTATTATTCCACGGAAAATCATTTCTTCTAAGACAGGTGCAACAATAACAGCAGTAAGAAAAGCCGAAAGTGTAGGGCGAAACATCGTTTCAAACAAATTCTTGATTGATTCAGGCATTGGAATTATTTTGGCAAGCGGTTCAGTAATGATAATTACAGCGAGAGTCATAATTAGAGTAGCAACAACGGTTTTTATTCGTGGAGTGTTGTTCATGAAAACAGGAATGTCAGGGTTTTCCGTTTTTTTCATGCGGACAATAATTATGATAGTCCCCCCTGCAGCCAATGTATAGCTTACTAACAAAGTGATATCCTTTAAGAATTGGTTATTTACTATATCTCCAAGAGAAGTAAGAATCCCAAAAACCATTGATAAAAAGATAAAAAGAACCAAGATACCTATGCCTTGCTGGATATTTGGGTAACACTTATTTTTTGTTGTTTCCATAGTCATTATTCTTGGCGGATGTTTTCAAACATAGCCTTAATTTTAAACAAAAATAGAGAAAAAGTGATATTTATAATGCTAACAGGGTTAAAAATTACGGAGTTTATTCCTTATTTTTGTTTAGAATTGAAATATAATATTATAAAATTATTGAAATTATGCACCATACAGTTAAATTATCAGAAAAAATCCACTGGATAGGAGTGAATGACAGAAAAACACATTTGTTTGAAAATTTATGGCCTTTAGAAAATGGCATAGCTTACAATTCTTATCTCATTAATGATGATAAAGTTGCCTTAGTTGATACTGTAGAGCATTGTTCATCAGAAGAATATGTGGATAAAATTGAAAGCATCATTGGAAAGGATAAGAAGATTGATTATTTGATAATTAATCACATGGAACCCGATCATTCCGGCGCCATCAGAACAATTGTTGAAAAATATCCAGACATTAAACTGATCGGGAATGTAAAAACATTCAAAATAATAGATGCTTATTACGGATACAAAGATAATCTGTATGAAGTAAAACAGGGAGATGAACTGGATTTAGGCCATCATAAGTTAAAGTTTGTTATGACACCATGGGTTCACTGGCCTGAAACGATGATGACGTATGATATGACTGATAAGATACTCTTTTCCGGCGATGCTTTCGGTAGTTTCGGTACTTTAGACGGTGGAATTTTTGATGATGAGATCAACCTGGAATTTTATGAAGAAGAACTCCGCCGGTATTTTTCAAATATCGTAGGAAAATACGGGAATATGGTACAAAAAGCATTTAAAAAACTCGACGGCGTAGACATCAACATGATTGCCGCCACACATGGCCCAATTTGGCGAAGCGATATAAATAAAATACTCACACTTTATGATAAATGGAGTAAACAGGAAACAGATAACGGAGTGGTGATCATTTTTGGGTCAATGTACGGAAACACGGAAAAATTAGCCGATTACATTGCGAGAAAAATTTCCGAAGAAGGAATAAAAAACATTCGTGTCCGCGATGCTTCAAAAACTCATATTTCCCACCTAATTAACGACATTTGGCGTTTTAAAGGAGTAATTCTGGGAAGTTGTGCTTATAACTCCGGTATGTTGCCAACCATTGAGCATCTAACAAACACACTGGAGCACATGGGAGTGAAAAATCATTATCTCGGCTTATTTGGCTCTTATTCATGGACAGGAGGAGGAGTAAAAACCCTGAATAAATTTGCCGAAAATGTTGATTGGGAATTGGTAGGCGAACCGGTGGATATCAAAGGCATTCCGGGTGAAGAAGCATTTGAAAAATGCAATGCCTTAGCACAGGAAATGGCAAAAAAGCTTAACCAGTAAAATTATTCTGATTTTGCAAATAGTAAAAACGTAAAGCATTTATGAAAAAAAATCTTGAAGCAGGGATTACACACACGGAAGCAAAAGAGGTCCGTTATGAGGATACAGCGGCAAATTATGGTTCCGGATTGGTTGAAGTTTTTGCTACTCCGGCTATGATCTCTTTGATGGAAAACACGGCACTGAAAACTGTATTGCCTTATCTTTCTGATAATCAAAATACAGTAGGTTTTGAAGTGAATGTGAAACATCTTAAGCCAACGCCGGTAGGAAAGAAAGTTGAATGCACATCAGTTCTTAAAGAAGTTGACGGGAAAAAACTCGTTTTTGACGTTGAAGTTAAAGATGAAGAGGATATTGTAGGAAAAGGAGTACACACACGCTTTATTATAAATACCCAAAAATTTATGAATCAATTTAAAACCGAATAACTATGAAAAAACTATTAATTCTAATCACCGCAGCACTTCTGAGTAGTTCTTTATTTGCCCAACAGAAGGTAATTGATTTACCAGCACCAGAAAAAGAAGGTGGGCAACCTTTAATGGAAGCCTTAAATGAAAGGCATTCGGCAAGAGAGTTTGCTAATAAAAAAATGCCGGAACAAACTTTATCGAATCTATTATGGGCAGCTTATGGTATTAACAGAGAAGAAGCCGGAAAGCATACAACACCGACTTCAAAAAATGTGCAGGACATGCAAATCTATGTTACTACTCAAGATGGAGCATTCTTATACCTGCCGAAGGAAAATGCTTTGCAAAAAGTTGTTGATGAAGATATCCGGGATGCAATGGGAGAGCAGGACTTTACAGCCGATGCGGCGGTTAATTTAATTTATGTAAGTGATTTTTCCAAATATGAAGGCGGAGATGAAACTACAAAACAAATTACGGCTTCATCTCATTGTGGTTTTATAGGGCAGAACGTTTACCTGTTTTGTGCATCAGAAGGATTGAATACTGTATTTCGTGCATGGATCGATAAAGATTTAATCCACAATAAGCTGAAATTAGGTGAAAATCAACATGTCATTTATACACAAACTGTTGGTTATCCCAAATAAATAAAAAACATTGCATGGCCTATAATTTTGATGAATTAATTCATCGGGAAGGAACCTTATCTGTAAAACATGGGCTGAAAGAGAAACTTTTCGGGAGAAATGATATTCTTCCTATGTGGGTTGCAGATATGGATTTTAAGTCGCCCGATTG
>JBNJFT010000080.1:0-10350 GCA_051747065.1 Bacteroidota bacterium
ATTGAATTTTCAACCAACAAGATTGCCTGGACACCAACAACCTCAACATCATGCTCTGCATTCATTTTATCCTCAATCAACTTAATTATAGCCAATAAAAGATCGGCATTTCCCAACCACGAGAAAACATAATCAATTGCCGATAAGTCTTCATTTTCAAGTCGCAAACTCACCTCTCTTGAAAATTGTGTGAGCACTACAATCGGGATTTTGGGATATTCATCCTTAATTTCATGAGCTAATTCAAAAGTATCGTAGCCTCCCATATTCAACATCGTAACAACCAAATCAATTTGATCATCGCGCAAAATTTGAAAAGCTTCCTCTGGGGTGTGTGCCATTAAAAATATAGGGGGATATCTAAGGTTGAGGGAAACATATTCGTTAAATATCTGTTCATCAATTCGTCCGTCCTCTTCCAGCATAAATGCATCATAGCTGCTGGCAATCAGCAAAACTTTATGAATGCGCTTTTGCATCAATAAACTGAAAGAAGTATCATTAAAATCAATATCAAGATTATCCGGGTGTTTTAAATAGAATGACATAAATATTATACCTTAAAAATTAACAATCAAACCTACAATTTTTTTAGATTTATTCTTTAGATTTATCAACGATAGCCCCTATCATTTTCTTTCCATCCATAATCACCTGCAATGGTTCCTGAAATCTGACATGCCTGAAGTAAGTATGTTCTTCTACAACCTCTTGTCTGTTAAGCTTTTCCCATGAAATAAATCCTTTAGCAGAATTACTGGGCAAACTTAAATACCCAACATTCATGGAAGTAACGTTATGAAAGAAGTGAGAACCCAATGAAGCATCCAGAGGGAAATTTTCTAAGCCTACCTCTACTATTACCTTTGCATTGGATATTTGTGACCAAACCACCGGAATGCCTAAAAACTTATCCCGCGTTCCCCATCTTCCCGGTCCAACTAAAATATATTTCTCGCCGTTTTGATGCATTTTATTGTTTAATTTTTCGATTTCAGCTGCCATATCCATCGTTTTGTTATTATCAAACCTATCTTTATCCACATATATCACATCTCTGATGTTATCAATTGTTCCATTTCCCATACTTTTATCAGAAAATAAAACAAGTTTATCCTCTTCCAGTTTATCCTCTTCAATATTATAATCTTCTTCATGAAAAACCAGAGGCTTAATCTGAAGAAGATAAAATGATGCATAGTTGTTTTTATCTTTATTCAGGTCAACAGCCCATTCAATTTCTGTTTCAGAACCCAGAGCTTCTTTTACCACATCCAGTATTTCCCGGATGGTGTCAGCCAACGGAATATATTCGTATTTAAGTATGTCTGCAAAGTTAACCACTCTCGGCCCGTAAGCATCAACACCGGATTCAAGCTGATCATTATCAGGGTTGTAAACCGAAGCACAGTGCTTCAGATTCCCGTGCTTTTCAGCCACATCAATATCAAGCTTTTGAAGCCCCATATTTACTCCTTCGCTCAAATCCAATTCTGTTTTATTTCGATCCACGGCATAAAATTTTACCTGGGAGCTTTTTACTAAATCTTTGGTTGAAATAATTTTTAAATTCGGATAAGCCGGTGAAAAACGATAGGCTTGCTCTCCATCCACTACATATTGACCTAACCCAATGGCAGCCACCGCAAAACCCTCTTCCGGCTTCATATGAGCAACCGGGTAATAATTATGTGATTGAGCTGTACCGCTAATATGAGGATAATAGTATTGACCATATTGGTTACCAACAACTTCCTGGACAATAACAGCCATCTTTTCTTCTTCTACTTTATGTCCTACTGCTTTAAAATAATTTTTAGCTTCGTTAGAGTAAATGGACGCATAGACAAGCTTTATAGCGTTCATTAATTGTTCCATCCGGACATCATAATCCTCATGGCTATTGGGTAGAATAAACGTATCAAACACACCGGAAAAAGGCTGTGTGATTGAATCTTCAAACAAACTGGAAGAACGTACCGCTATAGGTTTGGTAATATGTTTGATAAATTTTTTTAAACGTTTTCCAAGCTCAAAGGAAAGTTCTGATTCCAGAAACCATTTTTTTATCTTTTCGAAATCATTTTCGCATATCACCTTGTCTTCCAAATGATTCTTTTCCATAAACAAGTCAAACTCATCGGTGCCAATGATTGCTGTTCGCGGAGTTCTTAAATTAATAGAAGGCAACAATTCATCAAAACGGAAATTATAAATCAATGTATTAATAAAGGCAACACCTCTTCCTTTTCCGCCAAGTGAACCACTTGCAAGACTAACTATATTGTTCTCCTCCAGCACAGCATGTTCACTAAAATTGACAATTTTCCCGCGTTCCTGTTCATTACGATATGTTTGCAAAATATTGATCAAAAATTCACGCATGTGCTCAGCATCTTCAAAATCATTCACTTTAAGCGGATTGATTACCTTGGCAATTTGAATTTCACCCCTGGCCATGAGCCACAATGAGAACTGGTTTTTAACAGCATGATAAACTAAAGAGTCTGCCGGAACTGTTTTCAAATAGGATTCAAATTCATCCATTGATTTGGCTACAGCAATTTGCCTGCCCATTTTATCCCTGTAAACAAAATGCCCGAAACCAAGATGATAGTTTATAAAACTCTTTAAATCCTGCAAGAGTGTCTCAGAGTTTTTATTTATAAAATTCGATTTGTTCTTGTAAGTCCTTTCGGCGTTCTCAGGGTTAGAAGACTGCAATACCGAAGGTAAATTCGGCAGATTGTCCTTTGCAAACTGAATCAATTTAAAACCGGCCTCGTCATCCTTTTCTCCATCTTTTGGAAAAGAAACATCCGAGATAAGAAACAACAAATAATCTTTATATTTTTCAAACATCTTGATTGCCTCTTCATAGTTAGATGCCAAAATAATCTTAGGGCGGGTTCTAAGCTTTAATACTTTATAAAGATCATCCGAATTGATATCTTCAATTAACCGTTTGGTTTGTTCAAGAATAATCTGATAAAGCATAGGTAAGTATCTGGAATAGTACTTAATAGAGTCTTCTACCAGCAGTATTACTCGTGTTAGGCCAACTTTTGTGTCATTTTCAATATTCACCTGATCTTCAAGCAGCTTCACCATGGCAAAAAACACTTTTGAATCGCCATTCCAGACAAATATATTATCTATTGAAGACAACTTTTCCTTTTGTTCTTCCAAATACTCCATATCCGCATTATTATTCAACAAAAGAAATAACGGGATATAAGAATACTTCTCTTTTAAAGTGTGACTAATCTCTAATGGTTTCTTCTTATCCACTCCCATCATTAAAATAACCATGTCATAATGTTTCTCAGACAGTTGCCTTAATGCCTCTTCCTCAGAAGAAACTCCGGTTACACGGGGCAATGAAGTAAGATTTAACTGATTATACTCCCCAAGAATATGATCTGAAAAACGCCCTTCTTTTTCAATACTAAAAGCATCGTAAAGGTTTGCCACCAATAAAATCTCCTTTACCTTAAATGGCATAAGATCATGGAGCATATCCCTGTCGGCATTGTAATTGTTCAGAAATTTCTGGAGCAATTGCCTGCTGTTTAAAGGGCGCTGTTTGACCGGATGCCTGTCAAGAGCTTCTTTTTGTTTATCGTCTTTCTTTATTATTTCCGTAGCCTTTATACTGTTTATGAAACCAACTATCAAATTGGACAAATTGAAGATCAGGTCCCTCTCCTCCTTTATAAATGGTCCTTCATATCTTTCAGGAAATTGCCGGGTATAATAGATCTCAATAATTCCCTGTTTGTTTTCTATTGTATTGAACTCCTGTCTTTGAACCCATTCTGTCTCTTCAAAACCGGCACTTCTATATTCTTTTCCATCATATTTAATTCTTGCTGCTGTATATTCAGGATACTGCCATCCTTTAGGCAAGTTTAAAGCTATTTTCTGAAGCGTTTCCTCTATAGACTTGTTTTCCTTGATAATCTTGGTAGTCTGGTTAATACAAGAAAGCTCCTTAAGCCTTTCCTTGTTTTCAGCAAGTAACTGTTGATAATTGGAAGTGTAATCGGATGAATTCTGGTTCATGTTGTCTGTATTTTAAAGATATTAAAGTAAAACGATTTTTACCATTGCATTGTTTTTAAATAAACGTTCAATATACAAATTTTGAAGGAAAAATTTATTGAGCTAAATTAGGCTCGCAATAAAGATTAAAGTCTATTATTGGTGTGGTAGTAAATGAGTTAATAAAAAATAAAGAGAAAACATAAAAGAAACTTTAAAATTCAAAACTCCATGAAAAAAGAACGTAAATATGACCTCATTTTTATCATAATTGCAGCCGGTACTTTAACAATTATCCAGGAAACAGATTATTCTTCTATTCTGGAAACCTATTCTCTGGTTTTTCTGGTAATCTCTTATTTCATAGGAAAAGGAGTAGGCAAAGGAGTGAAAGAGCGGGAATGGAAAGAAAAGTCAGAAAATGAAGACAAGTAACAAGAAGTCAGCAGTTGCAGAAAGCAGAAGGCAGGAGAAAAGACACGTATTAAGGGATATAAGCGGCTTTTGACGTAAAAAATTAACACTGAGAGAGGCAATTTCAGAAGCAGAGGATAAATTTTAAAAGAGTAGATAGTAGTTAGTAGCGATTATAGCAGCAATCAAAGGATATAGAATTCTTTTCATTTCTTGAGATGAGATAAATAGGAAGTTTCTGAAGTAGGGGCAAATATTAAAATGAGCATCAATTAGCTAATGAGTAAACACTCTGCAGCAGGCAGTGAATATGCAGCATGTAATGGATAAACAAATTGTCCCCCATAATTCGTATTAGAATAACCTAAAGTTTTGTGAGTTCTTTTTTTTCTCGATAATTCCGTAACCTCGTTTTTAGGTATTTTTGCATTTTTCGGGGCTTCGCTTTGCTTTATTTTGTCGTTAACTTCTTATAATTCAAAACATTACCTGCTTTTGAACACACCTTTATAAAACACAAAAAATAAGGAACTTACCTCGCCAGTAGCTAAAAACAAAAGGCTAAAGGCCAAAGACAAACAGCAAAAAAAGCTGTCTGAAAAGATACCTAAAAAAAGATCACTCCCCGACAGCTTCTTCAAAAAGTTCTGATAATTCCAGCACCAAAAAGGGCCGAAAGACAGTACAAAAAAGAAAATTAATTTTTTGACCTGGCTTTGTTTACCTTCATTTGTCTGCCGCTCAGCTCTTTACCATCCAGCTCTTCAATTGCTTTATTAGCGGCTTCGTCATCTGGCATTTCAACAAATCCAAAACCTTTAGCTTTCCCCGTATACTTGTCCTTGATGAGTTTTACAGAGGAAACTTCTCCATACTCGCTGAAAACTTCTTCTAATTCGCTTTCCTGAAGTTTGTAGTTTAAATTACCTACATAAATGTTCATAAAACTTAAAATTTAGTGAATAAAAATTAATAAAGAAATGAGATGAAAACAGAAACAGAGTCTTAACAGGAAGATTCTTTTTTTGATTTCGGCAACATCCTTTATCTATTACAAATGTATAACATATTCTAAAATCAACAAACAAAAAAACAGGCATTGGAAAAATTTTTTTCATGAAAATCACAAACCCGAAAAAGCTTAAAAGACAATCAGGAATAAACTTCTTCAAAAAATATTTGTTATCTTGTTTGCTAAACTTTTAGACCAAAAGAATTGATTTATGCGAAAAAAACTATTTGTTCTAAGTATATTTTGCTTTCTGGGTTTATTTTTTTTTCAGGCCAATTCTACAGGTTCCCCTTCCTCCTTCTTTTCAGAAAATAACATAGTAAAAACCCAGGAACATTCTACAGATAATGTTTCAGCCCAAAATGATCCAGAAACTGCAGAGGAAAAAGAATTTTCAACTCACCAGAGCAACATGTTTCCTCTCCTTTTTATAATCATTGCCATACTCATTGGAGCTGCTACAAGGCATTTTTTCAGGAAAAGCCCGCTTCCGTATACAGTCACATTATTGATTATCGGGCTTCTGCTTGGAGCGCTATTTCGTATGAATGCATTAGAGATGTGGAACCTCGGATTTACCGAACTAAATGTTTCCTTTCTTCACCACTCAATCAAATGGGCAGGCAACATTGACCCCCATCTGATCTTATATATTTTCCTGCCCACTTTAATTTTTGAGGCTGCATTTGCTATGGATGTTCACACCTTTAGGAAATCTTTCGGGAATGCCTTTATGATGGCTGTACCGGGAATCATCCTTGCACTTTTCCTGACAGCCGCTTTAACAATTGGAATCAAAACATCCGGTGTCGGGTTTGACAAGTGGAACTGGCAAATAGCAATACTTTTTGGAGTTGTCATAAGTGCCACTGACCCTGTAGCAGTGGTTTCCCTTCTAAAAGGACTCGGTGCAGGCAAAAAACTAGCTACATTAATCGAAGGTGAATCTCTTCTAAACGACGGAACCGCTATTGTCATTTTTATGGTTATGCTGGGCATCATAACAGGCAATGGGGGTCAAACGTCACCGTTCGTTGAATTTTTAAGAGTTGCACTGGGAGGTACTTTGGTAGGTCTTGTAATTGGAGGGATTGCAATTAAATGGGTTAAAAAAGTGTTCAACGATGCGCTGGTTGAAATCACGGTTATCATTGGCGCGGCCTACCTGACATTTTTTATTTGTGAACATTTCCTACATGTTTCCGGAGTTCTCGGATTAGTAGCGTTAGGATTGTTGATGGCTGGTATAGGCAGAACACGCATAAGCCCGGGAGTGGAACACTTTCTGCATGAATTCTGGGAGATGGCAGCCTTCCTGGCGAACACCCTCATTTTTCTTATAGTGGGAGTTGTTATTGCAAGTAAAATTGTTTTCACAGCCAATGATTTTATTATTTTAGGTCTTATTTACCTCGGAATACACATCATCAGAGGAATTGTCATCACTGCATTTTTCCCGTTAATGAAAAATCTTGGATACGGACTAAACAAAAAAAACAGCTACGTCCTTTGGTGGGGAGCGCTGCGTGGCGCCATAGGGCTGGCACTTGCCCTGATTGTAGCAGGTGAATCAGCAATCCCTGAATCTATCAGACAACAGTTTCTCTTCCATACAGCGGGGATAGTAACTTTAACTTCTTTAATCAATGCAACTACCATCAAACTTGTCGTCCAAAAACTAGGGCTTGATAAACTTGCACCAGCCAAAGCCCTGATGCTTTATAACACAAAAAAGCATATCCGGGAAGCTACTGAAAACTCAATTGAGAAATTAAAAAAAGACCGTTTTATCAAGAAGGCTGACTGGGAGACGGTTAAAGAATACCTGCCTGAAATGCCCAGCCAGGAAAATATCGAAGATCAAAAAATGGAGTCTAAGCTAGCGGAAACGCGCAGAATGGTCTTAGAAAAAGAAAAATCCAGCTACTGGAGTCAGTTTAAAGAGGGGATGCTGGGTTCCACTGCTGTCAGAAGATTATCCGACGCTATCAATGAAATAATTGACCAGGGAGGGTTAATTCCGCTTTCCGATAGAGAAGACCTTGAACAATTGTGGCGCACACCAAAAATTCTGAATAAACTTCAAAAAGCACCGCTTCTCGGGAAAATAGCCGAAAGGATATTCCTCGATAACCTCGCTGTCAGCTATGATACAGCCAAAGGTTTTATTACGGCCCAATATGATGCATTGAAGCTGATTGAAAGCATGTACATCAAAACGTATGAAGACGATACAATAGAAGAAGATATTCTGGATCAACTTGAAAACGAAATCAATGAAAACAGAATCCACGGCATAACCTTTCTTCGAAATCTGAGAAACTCTTACCCGGAAATATACAACGCCATTTCAACACGACAGGCCATACGATCTACATTAAATTATGAACAAAAAACCGTGGAGCGGCTTCTGAAAAAGGGCCAGGTTGACAGTGAAGAAGCCAAACGGATCAATTCCGGCATAGAGCAAAGGATGAAACAACTTATCAATTCGCCCCCGGCTCTCAAAAGGCCCGAAAAAGCAAATCTCCTGGCTGATATTCCATGGTTTAAAGATTTAGACAGAGAAACATTTAATAAAATAGCAAACCTATTCCAATACAGAGTATTTGCGGTAGGCGAAAAAATCATTAAGGAGCAAGGCCAAACCGATGGTTTATATATCATTGCACGGGGAACTGTGAAAGTTTACAAAAACAATAAATTAATTGAAGTCCTTGGAAAGGGGAGTATTATCGGAGAAATTGCCACATTGGCAGATACTCCGAGAACTGCCACTGTAATAGCTGAATCACCTATTTCAGCATTACGTTTAACCACAGTAAGTATGCAGCAAACCATTCAGGGAAACAAGACACTTGAAGACAAACTCTGGGATATTGCAGCGCCAAGAATGGCGGAAAATATTCTGAATAAATATAAAGCCTATAAAACCAGCTCTCATAAAGAGTTAAAAAAGTGGGTGAACAAAGGAGAAGTGATACATGCGAGGAAAATTACCAACTACAATTGTGAAAATCAACTGGCAATTGTACTTACAGGAAAAGTAATACTGGAAGACAATCAAGAGCTTAGAAATGAGCAAATCTTAGAAGACAATCTTATCACATTAAGCAGAAACACAAAAATTTATATTCTCCCCAAAAAAATGAACAAAAAAGAAAATAAACTGTAAGTCAAAATGCACTATCTTTGGTACAGATATTGTTAAGATTAAAATACAAAAAACTTATAATCATTCACCCAAAAAAAAGAAAAAACACTATGAAACAGGTTAAAATTATTTTAAGCATTGCAATGATAGCAATGATAGGAGTATTCACTGCATGTGAAGACGATGAAGACCCAAATGAAATTTTTATCACGGAAAGAAACGCACCTGAAACACTTGCAGTTGGAGATACGACAGAACTTGAGTTTTCTATCCAGTCTGATGCCGATCTGGCAAAAATAGAACTATTAAAAAACAATGACAGACTTGACACAAAAGAAGAAAACTTCAAAGAAAAAACTTCTGACATCTACACATACAAGTTCACTCCCGACACAAGTGATGCCGGCAATACTCTGAGTTTTGCCCTTTATGTAACAGATGAGGACGATTTGGAAGAAAGGTATGATTTTGAAATTACAGTGGAAGAAATTGAAGTTACCGGAGATCCTATCAAGACTTATTCTGATAAGTTATTAGGTTCATATGATGCTAGCGAAGGAAGCTCTTTTGCTTCTATAGATGGCACTGTTTATTCATGGTCTGATGCATCAAATAATTCAGAAAAAATTGATCTTGTATATTTTTACGGAGCAACTAATGAAGCTACCATAGCTGCACCTGATGATAGTGATGCAGAAAGCGTATTTGATTTTAGCAACTGGACTACACAGAACTCAACAAAATTTGGCACAACTACGCTCACAGCAAATGATTTTGATGCTATTGACGATGATATAGAAATTAAAGAAGAAGCTACAGAACTTACTGCTAGCAAAGTAAATCAATTATCTGTTGACGATGTTATAGCTTTTGAAACAGCGTCAAGCTCAGCAAATGCTTCGAAAAAAGGATTGATCAAAATAAATTCTATAACTACTGACCCTGATGGCGATCCTGATACTTCTGATGGAACCATTGACATAACTGTTAAAGTACAAGAATAATCAAACATTATAAATATTTGCTTTCAAAGCGCAGGTTTTTAATCTGCGCTTTTTTTATCTTTAAATTTAGTACCCAATTGCTTCAACTTTTGTATTTTTGACCATACAAACAAAACCAAATATGATTCTGAACGACGAATTTTTCATGAAAGAAGCCATTAAAGAGGCTAAAAAGGCTATGATGCGGGATGAAGTGCCTATTGGCGCGGTTATTGTCTGCGATAATCAAATTATCGCCAAGGCTCATAATCTAACAGAATCATTGAATGACGTTACGGCTCATGCAGAAATGCAAGCCTACACAGCGGCAGAGAACCACCTGGGTGCAAAGTATTTAAAAGAATGCACGCTTTATGTTACCCTTGAACCCTGCCCGATGTGTGCAGGAGCTTCATACTGGACTCAAATAGCACGTATTGTTTACGGCGCTGATGACAAGAAGCATGGGTTCTTAAGCAATCAACACAACCTGCTCCATCGCAGGACAAAATTAACTGCCGGAGTATTGGAAGATGAATGCAGCAACCTGCTTATCGATTTCTTCAAACAAAAAAGAAAATGACATGCCGTCTCCAGATATTTTATGGGGAATTGATGTGGGAGGAACAAAAATCGAAGGTGTAACCCTGCGACCGGGAAAACAATTGGAAATTATCAGCCGCATACGAATACCCACAGAAAAAGAAAAGGGCTACAAACATATCATCACCCAAATAAATAAA